>JAJDDR010000069.1 GCA_029260255.1 Phycisphaerae bacterium | reverse complement strand
TTCTTCGATACCCATGTTCGCGACCCGTGTTTGGAAGTTCAGACCGTAGATGCCATCACGATCACGAATCAGGAATCGCGGAGCTTCCTCCTCTGGAAAGGCCTCGACGATCTGCTGGGCTGCCCACGTGGCGGTCGGGTGCGCCGTCACATTGAAGTGGACAACGCGCCGACGATCATGGCGGAGAACAACAAAGGCGAACAAAATACGGAACGTTGCGGTTGGGACAACGAAGAAATCAATGGCGACGATGTCGGCCAGATGATTGTCCAGAAACGCGCGCCAGGTTTGCGATGGTGGCTTGCGGTCGCGATTGATGTACTTGGCCACGGCCGTCTCGGACACGTCGTAGCCAAGAAGCTGAAGCTCGGAGTGAATGCGCGGGGCGCCCCAAGTAGCGTTCTCGCTGCACATCTGCCGGACGAGATCACGAATCTCGCGCCAGACCTGAGGCCGGCCCGGTTTCTTGGTGCGTGATTTCCAGCGCCAATACAGCTTGAAACCTTGCTGGTGCCAACGGATGACGGTGTCCGGCTGCACGATGATGAGGACCGGACGCCAGTTTCGAAAGAGCCGTGAAAACCAAACCCAGAAGATCCTGTCGCGTTTCCGAAGCCGAGGGCGTTTCGCCGTCTGCTCAAGGATCGCGAGCTGCTGTCGGAGGGCGAGATTCTCGGCGGCGAGTTCGGTGCGCGTTTGCATCATCGAGCGGACGAAGAAAAAGAGGCTCAAGAACGTCATGGGAGACCCTCAATTCGGTGTTTGTGAGGGCTCATCGTAGGCTGCGCGACCCTGTTTGCCCAGCGACGTAAGTCTTTATCTGACAAGGACGACGGAGTTATTGGTAGGGACAGGCTGACATTTTCGGAAACGAGGCGATACCCTCGACGCCTACTCTCGATCAAAGGCAGCCTGGAAGACGCCGAATTCGCGCACGTCAACGTCACCGTCGGAGTCGGAATCCGCGATCGCGCAACACAGGTCTGAGAAAAGGGGCGGCACGCAGGGCGGCTGCGCGCACGGACCGGTGGCGCACGCCGTGAACGCGTCGTAGTCGTCGAGATCGATGTCGGCGTCACCGTCGATATCCATGCCGTCACATGCGTCCGGAATGCCGTTGATGTTGCAGTCCAAGCTGGTGGCGTCCGTGATGTCCATACTGTCGATGATGCCGTTGTCGTTGCAGTCTGCCTGGTACTCGTACGCGCCCATGTCCACCGCCGGCGCGGGGCCGACCCCGGTGTCCTCCTCTGTCGGGTCGTCCACGAAGCGTTGCGCGCCGTCTCGATCAGACGTCACCTCCAAGTCAATGGCGTCGCTGTCGCCAGCGTCGATACAGGGCGATCCGCTGCGCAATCGCAAATCGTCATCCAGCGTACCGATGATGCCGTCGAAACCGTTGGCATCAGTGAAGCGCGGGTCGTCATTCGTATTGCCGACACCTGCGGCGGCGAGCAGCGGATCCTCGATGCAACTATAGTCGACGATCGGCGTCACGCCCGTGATGGAAGTGCCCCACACAATGCAGTTGACGATTCTGGGCATGCTGAGTTCGCTGTGAATCTCGGTTGCGTGCAGCGTACAATTCGTCAACGTCACGGCCGATTCGGTGAGCGTCAGCCCCGCGCCGCTGAACACACAGTTGACCAGCGCTGATCCCCCGCGAAAAACGGACACCGCCTCGTCGCCGTGGAACGTGCAACTGACCAGTCGCGGGCTGCCGTATCGCACCGACAGGCCGCCCTCAGGGTTGTCGCGAAACGTGCAATCCATCAAGGACGCACCGCCGCTGATGTACATGCCTTCGGACCCGGTGCTCGCGACGATCGCGCAGTGAGTCAGTTTCGGGTTGCCGCTGCCCACGTAGATCCCCGAGCCGCGATCAACCGCGGCGTTGGCGCGAAAGACGCAGTTGCGAATCGAGGGTATGCCGTCGACGTTGAACATCCCGCCGCCCCGATCGTGCAACGGAGTATCACCGTCCGCATTCCCACCGGTGATCGTGAATCCGTCGAGAATCGCGGTCGCGTCGTTGGCGCTCGTCGTGAGCACGTGATAGCAGTTCTCCCCGGTGCCGACCTTTGCGTCGTCGCGATTCAAGTCGCCACTGAGGATCGTTTCGTACGCATCGGCGTCGCGATCATTCGGGTCGGCTGCGCCCACGCCCGCATATCCACCCCGAGTTTCCACGCCGTCGATCAGCTCAAAGGTCGCTCTGCGGTCGCCGTCGGCGGGGACAGGCGTGTAGACACCCTGGGCTACGCGGATTTCGGTGACCATTCCGTTGGAGAAGAACGCTGCACCGAGCGCTTGCTGGAGCGAGACGTACGCGTTGTTCCAATCGGATCCGTCGTGCAGCGGGCCGGGTGCATCGTCTTCGACGTAGAGGATCGGGCCGATGACGGGCTCGGCTGCAACCGGGGCCATTGATCGCATCATGAGCAAGGGCATCACCGCACTGCACATTGTCCGGCGTGTCTTCGATGGAATGGGTCGAAGCGTTGGCATTGGGTTGAGCACCTCTCAGTTCAGTGTGTCGACCACTGTCCCGCTCGATGAGCAATGGATGTTCGTTCTCACCGGCGGTGCGGGCAGCGTATCGATTTGCCACCCGAGACCCCGGATGATCACGCAGTGCCAAGTGTTCCATGTCGTCGGATTGCCGTTGAGATTCGGATAACGCCCAATCCTCGGCTGAGGGTGTTGATGGCCTGTCATGCGTACGGGTCCGGCGTGCCCATCGGCAAACGCGACCTGGTGGGTCCATGGCCGGCCGTGCCAGCCATTCGTGATCGTCTCAACGTCGTTTCCTAGAGGGCCGCTACTGATTGAACTGCAATCATCGATTCCGTAGTTCCGCCGGTAGGCGAAACGGCCGGGGTTCTCCATGAAGAGCAGCGTGTTTGCGGGGTTGGGAACGCGCGAAAGCGGTCGCAGAAAAGGCGAGTTGCTCATGAGCACGCAATTCCCTCCGGGAACACCGATCCACGACCCGCTCGCGACATAGCTGTTTCCGTAGTGGTCATAGGATGTGAGTCCCGAATCTCGCCAAGCCGCATAGTGGTGTCCAGCATAGCCGTAGTCACTCGGGCAGCGGTATGCGTCGATTTCGAGGCGTGTGTCGTTGATCCAGTTCACATTGTTGGCGCCAGGGTTATCTAGGTAGTCGGGGAACGTCTTGCCGTAGAGGATTCTGTTGAGGGCGCGCGAGGCCGGGCCGCGTCCTTGCTGTGTTCCCCACTTGGAACTGGAGGGATCGACCACTTGCGGTTCGCCTATTCCGGACTTGCCGCCCCACTCGTACTCACCGACCGTTCCGATGCCCAGTCCTGTCAAAGGGTGGACCGGGATTGCGTGCTCGTGACGGTCCGTGGTCGCATGGATCGTCGCGGCCTCCGCGATGCGGCCCAGATTTCCGACGCACTGGACTTCCTTGCTCTGCCGCCGCATTTCGCTCGTTGCCGGCAAGAGCAGCGACGACGCCGCGACGACCGAACCGAGCGTAACTGCGACTTCCGTCAGTGTCACGGCGCGGCATCGACATCGTCCAAACCTATGGGTGTTCGTTGCCATGGATCATTGCTCCGTCAAATAGTGGTGCAGTTGATCGAAGTCGGCCAGGTCGACGTCCTCGTCGAAATCGAAGTCGAACACGTCGCACGCCATGTCAGAGGGCGTTGCGTTCGATCCGGTGTAGCACGCCTGGAGATGCCCCCAGTCGATAAGGTCGATGTCGTCGTCGCGGTCCCAATCACCGAGCACAAGGAAGGACCGCCCCGCGAGGTGCCCCACGGACACGGGCAGCGGAACCGATTCCAGATGGACACCGGAGGTACCGAAGCGTTCGAGCGTTACGGTATCGCGGCTCGCGGAGAAGACGGTGTCCGTACCGGTGGCCGCCAGGGTTGTTGCGCGCATCGCCGCCGGAGGCAACTCCGACGGGCAGCAGTCCGCGTTAGGCGGTAGACCCGGTCCGTTCCGTTGGCAGTCGAGGAGTTCGCGGTCGGCGGCGTCGATGATGCGGTCGCAGTTGAGATCGGCGGATCGACACTCCGGTGCGATGCCGCACGCCGCAGCCCACGGCGAGCAAGGAAACTCGCAATCGTCAAGGACCAGCAAATCGTCGTCGTCGACGTCGCCGTCTTCGTCGAGATCGGCATCGCACGGACATGCAGGGCCGATCTGTGACGATGACACCAGGCTACCGGTCCCGGCGTCGAGTTCGTGCACAAGCGTGGGATCGCCAGCGTCCGTGACGAGTAGCCGGTTTACGTCTGGTCCCGCGGTTGCGATCGACCCCCACATGGAGACTGCGCTGTTCACACCCACGTCGAGGCGCGACACGGATCGCGTCAGCGCGCTCGACAGAACGTAGACCGCATCTTCCAGAACGTCGACGATGTAAAGTTCGTCTCCGATCGCGACCATATCGCCGTACAGTCCCGATCCGAACCAGGTGACCGCGCGCTCGAGCACCTGACCCGTTTCAGCGTCCATGCGGAACAGGAAAGGAAAGCGACCGCCGCCGCCCAGGAGGAACAGATGGGTCCCGTCAAACGCCAGACCCTCCGCACCGGTTAGCGGCGCCGCGGGCGGCGACAGCGTCCGGGCGATCTCACCCGAAATGGGGTCCAATTCGACGATTTCGTTCGCCAACCCGTCGACGCGCGTGGCGAACAGTCGACCCGGGTCGTCGGGTGGCCCGAAGTCGACGGCCGGGGACGCCGGACCGCTTTCGGGTGGACCGATCAAGGTGACGTCCAGTTCGTAAATGTCGCACGGACAGCCCGGATCGACGGTGCAGGAGCAAATAAGGTGGCCGGCACCGGAGCAGGGAAGCAGCGGGTCGTACTGAGTGTTGTACTCCTCGGAGACGCCAATGTAGTAATCGCCCGGATCGAGCAGCGTGAATCGTACGGCAAGGTCCACCGTCGGAGGCGGCGGTCGGGAAGTATGGGCGTCGGCGGCGATCGCGAGTTCGGTTCCCATCGCATCGAAAAGTCGAAGGTGCTTTCGGATCGGGTTGTTGGGCTCCTGGCAGGCGAGACTGGTGAGGCGCACGTTCAGAACAGCCGGTCCCTCGGTGACCGTGACTAGTGTCAGATCGACGTCACTGTCCGTGTCCAAACAGGAACCGTCGCCTATCATGCCTCGCGTGCAGATGTAGTGGCCTTCATCGATGAGGGCGGGATAGGCGGCGTCGAAGATCGTGTCGTCGGGTTCGTCACCGCAGCGCGGGAACGCGTTGTCAGAGATCGTGAACGTCACGCCGTAGCCGCCGGTGGAACCGGGTCCGCCGTCGATCGCATGGAATGCCGGCTGCGGGATTCCCGAATCGGGGTCGGGATTGGGGACGAGCAGATCCTGCGGCGGACGATCACCGGCGCCCATGATCGCGACGTAGTAGGTCTCGGGGAGGTCGGCCGGCGGTGACAGCGCATCGACACACGTGCGTTGGAATGAGACGTGGACTGAACCCGTTTCGTCGGGCATCCACGTATCCACGTGGATGCCGAGATAGTCGTAGAGATGCACGACCGGTTTCAGCGCGTCGGTTTCCGTAGTCGGGATGACTTCACACTCGAAGAGATCATCAATGCCCAACGGGAATTCGTAGAAATCAACATCGCCCCGGAGTTGCGCGAAGATCCCGTCACCAATAAAGGCGGAGTGCGTCTCAGTGCCCGGTCCCGTTAGGCCGGTTGGCGCGGCTTGGAGGATGGAGTCGTTGGGTTCATTCGGCCCCTGCGGCGCGGCGACCGGTTTGACGTGGACGGCGAGATCGTAAAAGCCGGGGCTTGGGAGTTGACAGTATTGGCTCGGGTCGAACAGAGGACAATTCGGAACGACTTCGACCGCCTCGACCGTGATCTCGATACTGGCCGGGTTTGGAACACCCAAGTCCAATCGCTGTATGCGCAAGTCGCCGCGCAGGCTTGTGACGGCCGCGAATCGGGCGCCGTCTACGTCCACCGTAACGATGGGATCCAATGCGCCGAATCCGGACGGCCGCACCTCGACGGAGACGACCGATGGTACAGCGACATCGAGCGTGTATTTGTCCACGTCCAGCCAGAGCGACGGGGCGTCGCCGTCACTGTAGTCGTCGCCGATGAACTCACCGACGGCGAAGAACGGTGTCCAGGGGATGACCGTCGGCTTGGCCTCATTGGGCTCGAACGGGCTCTTGAAGCTCGGCGCGGGCGACAGTTCGATGAAGAGATCGTAGCGAGCACCGCCGGGCTGGGCGATGCCGGGATCGAAGTAGTTGCTGCCGCAGTCGAAGCCCCGGGGGTCGTAGTTCGGCAGGAATTTGGAAACGCCCACGAGATAGGTTCCGGGTTCGAGCAGGTATGTTCGCAGGAGTGCGTGGTGGTCGCCGTCGGTTGCCTCGTCGTTGAATGCGATTTGAATGGCTTGGTAGGTAGGCGGATCATCGTTGACCAGTTCGGCACGGAAAGCTCTGAGGTAGAAGTCGAACTGCTCGTCGGCTGTGTCGAGCGTCGCGGTGAGCAGGATCGGCAGCGTTGCGTCGGAAGTCACTTCGACCAGGTAGAGATCGATGTCGCGGTCGGGACGAAGGCCCGGGCCGCAAATCGTGAAGTCCAGGTCTCCGATCTCTCCGCTGATGATGGCCGCAATTCCGTAGTCGAGTATTCCGGTCGGCGTGGCAGTGATGATAGAGTTGTTCGGCTCGATGTCTCCCACGAGTTGGGGTGCTGCCGCCGCGACGGTGGAGAACGCTGCGGCCGCAAGCAGCAGTGGAATGGTGACGCAATACCAGCTAGATTCCTCCCTACGCTCGCCATGACAGCGGGTGGTGAATTGAGGGTTGCAGCTCGCAAGGGTGACTGCCGTTGAACGCCAATTCGCGGTCATCGCGCTCTCGCCTCCGTGAATGGCTGTGCAGTCACGACGGACATCGTCTCGCAGGTGGCTTCCGCAGTCGCGGGGTCGGAGCCATTGGCAGAGAATGACAGGGACGTCGGAATTGGCGGATCAGGCAGCGTGTCGACCTGCCATCCCTTGCCTCTGTATATGACACAGCGCCAGTTTTGGTAGTCGCCCGAGAGAGGATACCGACTGATGTCGGGAGGCGGGAGGTGGCCGTCGATGAAAGTCCTTGCGACGTGCCCATCCACATACGCCGCGTTGAAGAGGAAGTTCCTGCCATGCCATCCGCGGATGGGCTCAATCATGTTGACTCCCAGCGGCGGGGTCGATGAACAGGTGCTCACCAGTTGCCGCCGTGGCGCGAATCGTCCGGCGTTCTCGAGGTACATGAGCGTTCGACCGGGGGTCGGCACGCGTGACAGCGCTCTGAGAAACGGGGTGTTGCTGCTCAAACTGCCGCCGGGGGGGCCGAATCCGACCCACATTGTGCTTGCGACGTAGCTGTTGCCGTAGTGGTCGTACGAAGTCAGGCCGGAGTCGCGAAATGTGTCCCAATGTCCCCCAGAGGAGCCGTAGTCCGACGGGCAACGATAGACGTCGAGTTCCAGGTTGGTGTCGGCCAACCAGTTCACACTGCCGGATCCCGGGTTCAGCCAGTGGTCAGCAAAGTGATCGCCGTAAATGACCGGGTTCAACATGCGCGTTGCCGGGCCCCGTTCTCTTTTGGTGCCCCACAGGGAGTCGGTGGGGTCCGTACCAAACTGAGGAGCACCGACGCCGGATTTCCCTCCCCATTCGTATTGACCGAGAGCGTCGAATGCGGATCCGATGCGAGAGTGCACCGGCGTCGCGAGTTCGTTGGGATCGGTCGCGGCGTAGATTGCGCTTGCGTCCATGATTCGACTGAGGTTCGACATGCAGTGAACCTCTTTACTCTGCCGGCGCGCTTCGCCGGCTGCAGGCAGCAGCAGGGACGCGACGACGGCGAGCGTTGCGACGGAGGTCACGGTTTCGGTGAGTGTCATTGCCCGTCTCATGACCCGCTCCCTGTGATGATGGAATGGAAGATGGTGAAGTCGTACGTATCAACGTCGTTGTCCTCGTCGAAGTCGAGCGCGCTGCAAGCGTCTGTTGCCGAAGACGGCAGTCCAGGGCCGGTGAAGCACGATTGCAGGAGCGACCAGTCGATGAGATCGACGTCACCGTCGGCGTCCGCATCGCCGGATACGCGGGGCAGACCGGCCATCGTACCGATCGGCGCGAGTGTTGAGAGTTCGACGGCGAGCGAGCCGGACAGGTCGAGTTTCCACACGCCCTGCTTCGTCCAGTCAGCCGCCAGGAGCGTGTTAACACCAGTGCCGGCGATGCTGGTCGCGCGAATGGCTGCGGAAAGATCGTCGGGGCAGCAACCGGGATTGGGCGGCACGCCAGGGCCGTTCCGCTGGCACGCGAAGATGTCCCAGTCGCTCTCGGAGCCGGAGCTGCCGCAGATGAAGCCGCTACAGTCCAGATCGGCGCGCTCGCAACCGAGGGTGACAGGGAACGAGCATTGACCGGAACCATCGTAGTCACACAGTCTGAAAAAGTCCCAGTCGTCGTCGTCCACGTCGCCGTCGCCGTCGAAATCCGCGTCGCAGGGGCAGGGCGCTGTTGCGGTGGCGGTGGACAGTTCGTTGCCCGTGTCGATGTCCAGAATGTGGAGGCTTAACGGGTTCTGGATGCGGCTGTCGGCGACGACGAGACGATTCGGGGACGCCAGCGTGGCGATCGCGCCGGAAAGGGAGAAGCTGTTCACGAGACCAACGTCCAGCGTTCGGGCCGGCTCATCAAAGCTCGTGGAGAGAGCGAAGATTGCGTTGTCGAGGATGTCGGTGATGTACTAATCGCCCTTGACGAATGCGATGTCGCCATAGGTGCCCGATCCAAACCACGTGTTCGTGCTGTCAAGGACATCGCCGGTGTCGGCGTTGAGGCGGTAGAGGATCGGATAGCGCCCGCCGCTGCCGACGAGGAATAGGTCCGTGCCGTCAAAGGCTAGCCCTTCGGCCCCGCCCATGGGCGACTCCGGTGCGGCGAAGGCGTTGACGAAGTCACCCGTCGTCGGGTCCAACTCAACGATCGAATCCGCGTGAGCGTCCAGTTGCACGGCGAAGACGCGGTCAAGTGCGGTGGTCGAACCGATCGGCGTCGGCGTAGGGGTTTCCGTGTGGACATCGCCAGCGGCGTGTGCGGTCGGTTCGATTGGGGGAGCGGGAATGGGGCTGGGATAGGGATCGATTGTGAACGTTGCCTCGTAGGCACCCGTTGAACCGAAGCCGCCGTCGACCGCGTAGAGTGTGTCGGGTGGTTCGCCGATCGTGGAGAACGGGTTGGGGATCAGTGGGTCGGTCGTCAGCCGATCGCCTGCGCCCATGATGGCGACCACGTATTGATCGCCTTCCTTGCAGGGTTCCGGCGTCTGACAGTAGCGAACGAACGACGCGCGAACCACGCCGTCGCCGTCGGCGATCCACGAATCGAGATGCTCGCCGGTGAAGCCGAAGAGGTGGACGACCGGATCCAACGCCTGCTCGTCATCGCTTGGTTGCACGGTGACGTCCAGACGCTCGTCGACGGCAAGGAAGACATTGAAGAAGTCAACGTCGCCGCGGGTGTGCCCGTAGACGCCGTCGCCGATCACGGCGGCGATTGTGGTGGATCCCGGTCCGCCCGATCCGCCAGCGACCGCTTCGAGCAGGGAGTCGTTGGGTTCGTAGGGTCCGCCGCCGGTGGTCACGGGCGTGACTGCGATGACAAGATCATAAAAGCCAACATCGCCGTACCGTAGCTCCGGCGGGTCCGGAGCGTTGTGCGTGCCTCTGACGGCGACTTCGATGGTGCTCGCATCGGGTACGGCGAAGGCGATTTCCTGTGCCATTGAGTCGGCGCGCGGTCGGTCGGTCGCCAGGAACGTCGTACCATCCACGGTTATGGTGAGAACAGGGTCGAAGCTCCCGTCGCCGGCGTCCGCCGCCACCGCACGCACAATTGACGGGCCGGCGAGCGTTATGGCGTAGCGATCCACGTCAAGCCGAAGGTTCGGGCCGTCGCCGATGAACTGGTGCAGGGCGAAGAACGGCTCAGCGTCAACAATAACCGGCTGGTCGTCGTTGGGTTCGAGGGAGCTGTCGATCGCGGGCGCGGGGGACAACGTGATATCGAGGTCGTAAGTCCCAAGTTCCGCGGGCCGACCGGTTTCGTCATCGCCGGGGTCGTATCCGGGGTTCATGGAGTGCGACACACCGATGAAGTACGTTCCGGGTGCGAGGAGATAGGTGCGGACGGTAGGATTCAGATCTTCCCCTGAGGCGTCGTCGCCGAACGCGATGTCGAGACCCTGATCGTCAAACACGCGCATGTACGCGTCGTAGTTGTCCGCGGCGTCGATCGTCGCCGTGAGCGTGACCGGCAGATCGGCGTCGGGCGACACGTCGATTGCGTAGATGTCGCGGTCAGCGTATCCCAGGGGACCGTCGCCGATCGCGCCGGCGAACACGTGAACGGTGCCGCCGTCGATTAGCCCGGTCGGGACTGCCGTATCGAGCGTGTCGTTGGGCTCCGTGTCGCCGATGGCGAACACCGCTGACGGCATGAGTGCCAAGATGAACGATGTTCGCAGCACGCCGTGGTTCATGGCAGATCTCCACACTTCGTCACGGTTACGACTGCACCATCGGAGGCGCTGGTGTTGCATCGTCCCGTCGCGACGACGTGGTAAACGCCACTGTCGGTGGTCGCGGCGCCGGCGATAAACAGAAACGCCGCGGTGGCACCGGGGATATCGGCGTCGTCCTTGAACCACTGGTAGCTGGGGAACTCGGTGGCCTGTGAGAACAGGGCGATAGTCTCACCGACGCAGTAGCTCCGCCCAGCCGGTTGCGTCGTGAACTCCGGCGCGGGGTCGATCACGCTCAACTCAGCCGAGTTGGATTCAACCGTCTCGCACGCGGCGGTGATGATGACGCGGTACGCACCTGCGGAGTCGAACGTTGCCGCGTCGAGTGCCAATGTGCTATCCGTCGCTCCGGATATGTTGTCTCCGGCGTGCTGCCACTGGTATAGGAGATCGCTTCCGATGGTCTCAACGTAAAACGCGACCGCGTCGCCGTGACATACTTCGGCGTCGGTCGGGTGGGCGGTGATGGTCACGCACCGCGGTCCGGTGAATGCTGCCTGGAATCGCCCGAAGTCGAGCAAGTCGACGACGCCGTCGGCGTTGAAATCGAAGGCCTCGCACTCCATATTAGCTTGACACGCCGTCCACCGGATGAAGTCGTCAATATCGATGTCGCGGTCGCAGTCGTCGTCGCCCATGCCGAACTCGTACGGTCCCATGTCCGTGCGGTCGCAAAGGACGCGAGCGTGGCCATCATGGTCGGTGTATTGCTCGTCATTGATAAAGTCGGGATCGCCGGTGTTGATCGCCGGGGAGTTGGGCGTGAGTCTGAGGTCATCGTCCTCCGTGCCGGTGATGCCGTCGATTCCGGCCGCGTTCACGAAGAGAGGGTCGCTGTTGAAGTTGCCGGTGCCCGCGATCGCTCCGGTCCAGCCCATGACGCATGTGTAGTTGACTTCGGGCGGAATCCCGGAGATCTGGGCGGATTGGTCGGTGCCGCCAGCGTCGCTGTTGTCCCACAGAATGGAGTCCGTCACCGCGGCGACGTTCGTGCCGTAGATTCCGCCGCCGTCGACGCCTGCCGCGTTGCCAAATATCGTGCAATGGCGCAATGCCGCGCCGCCGCTATTGTACAAAGCCCCGCCATCTACACTCGCGATGTTTCCGGCGAAGACGGCGTTTCGAATCGTCGGCGTTCCCGAGGTGTATGCGCCGCCGCCGACGTGGGCCTGATTTCGCAGGAACTTGCAGTCGTGAATGGTCGTCATACCACCAAGGTTGAGGAGTCCGCCGCCGCGGTCGTTCTGACAACACGGGCCGTCGGCGTTGCCCGCGGTGACGGTCACTCCATCTAGCACCCCGCTGGCGTCAACGTTGACTGCCTGCACGACATTGTAGCTGTTCTCCGCATTGTCGCCCCCGGATCGGTCGTCTCCGTTGAGATCGCCGCTTAGCACGGTGGGACTTCGCCCTGGGACGCGCTGATCGGCGCTCGTCTCCGTTCCGGCGAAGCCGCCGCGTACGGCCAGACCGTTGATCAGGTCAAAACTCGCCCCGCGATGGCCGCCCGCGTGGCTGGGCGTGTGCGTTCCGCCGGCGATCCACAGCTCCTCGACCACGCCATCGCTGTGCGCGGCGGTGCAAAACGCCGTCTGGAGATCGTCGATCGCATCGCGCCAGCTTCGCCCATCGTTGAGCCCATCGCGACCTGCGTCGACGTGCAGCAGCGGCGCGTACACACGCGCGTACTCCGATATCCCCATGTCTACCTCCACACCGACTACGCACGGGTCGTCGCCGAATCTCGGCTGGCCGTCGATGTCAAATGGCGAAAACTCCCCGGTGTTGCCGTCGCCGTCCAAGTCGCCGAGGTCTTCGAGCACGAGACTGCTCGCGCCAGCGTCCTGACATGGGGAGCCTTGTTTGATTCGGAGATCGTCATCGCCCGAACCGACAATACCGTCGAGACCGAATCGTTTGACGAACCGTGGATCGGTCGCGATGTTCCCATCGCCAGAGCCGCCCCAACCGCCCGCAACGCAACTGAAGTCGACCTCCGAATCAACACCTGGGAAGTCATGGATCTGTGCGGAAGTGTCGATGCCGTCGCTGTCGAAGTTGTCCCAGAGAATGCAGTTGGACAATTCGGGCGCGCTACCGCTGGCGTTGTACAGCCCGCCGCCGAATCCGGTGGCTGTGTTAGCACTCAATGCGCAGTTGCCCAATCGCGCGACGGAACCGACGTTGTACATGGCGCCGCCCTCGGCGTCGGCGTGGTTGCCGCTGAGGGCGCAGTTCACGAGCGTCGCGCTGCCCGCGGAGCACGCTATCGCCCCGCCGCGCCCGGCGGAGTTGCCTTGAAAAACGGAGTTGACGACGGCCGTGTCGGCGGCGACTCCGAGTATCGCACCACCGGCGACGCCCGCCGCGTTGCCGGTGAACGAACATTGCACGAGTACGGGCGACGTGCCGAGGCCGGTGTACAGCGCTCCGCCGCTTCCGGCTGTGTTGTCGGAGAACTCGCAGTTCGTCAAACGCACGTCAGCTTCGGGCCCGTTGTTGAAGAGCCCGCCGCCGCTGCCGCCGGCGACGTTATCGATGAAGGCGCAGTCGACGAGATGTGGGCTCCCGGCGCTGAACAATCCACCGCCGTCGTCACGCGCCCGGTTGCCGCGGATTACGCCATTGACAAGCGTCGGGCTTCCGTCGGCGATGAAGATACCGCCGCCGTCGTCGACTCCGCAGCAGTTGCCGTCGGCGTTTCCAGCGGTGATGGTGAAACCGTCGAGGACGGTGTCCGGACCCGCGTCGGCGATCAACACGACGTGATAGCTGTTGTCTCCGATATTAGCGGGATCGACATCGTCGTCATGATTCAGGTCGCCACTGAGAACCGTCTCGTAAGAAACCGTATCTCGTTCATCCGGATCGGCCGCGCCGCACCCGGCATACCCGCCCCTGATCGTCATGTCGTCATCGAGTTGGAACGTAGCCATCCGGAGATTCGGGAGGCCGAAAGGATCAGGCCGATACGTTCCGTGGGCAACTCGGATCTCGCTTCCCGCCGCGGCGCCCGCTATTGCCTCGGACAACGTCAGATACGCGTTGCACCAAGTCGAACCGTCGTGGACCGGTCCGTTGGACGCGGCATCGACGTATTGAACGACGCCGGCATGTACATGCGAGGCTACCAGAATCGCGAAGGCCGTAGCGTACACGGGCGATTGTGTGCAAGCCATGCTCTCGTATCTCCTTCGACCGGCGACGGCGGTGAATCCACCGAGGTGCGAGGGTAACACTATACAGATGGCAAATCGAAACCGCAATACGGTACCGCGTGCACATCACAACGCACTGTTCCAATCGTTCATTCCATACGCTTCGTTAACGAACCGGGTACAGAATTGACGTACGGGATGCCGCCACCAACCCTTCCAACCCTCGATGGCGATTGTTGGAGACTGCGGAGCTGGCGGAAGTCCTTGGTCCTTCTGTGCCCTTTGAAGCACACTGCCATCCACTCGCGTTCCCTCTCGATTGGCCCCAGGGGCTCAGCAGATACTACTATTCGCGGTGGGCAGCCGAAGAACTCGAAGGCCCCTGCCGGGATGGCCTCGGTTCGCTCGGTCGGCAGCGCCATGGCGAAGGGGCAGTAGGAATGCGCTCGTGTGATCGACAGTACCCGCACCTGTCGGCGTCCTTCGCGAAAACGACGTAGATGTGCCCGAATTCGCACTTGAGCCGCTGCCCGGCTGCCGGGCGGTCCGCCAAGACATTCTGCGCTTTCATGCGCGAGTTCTCGTCATCCGGGCTGGGCGAGGGTCGAGCAAGCAAAGGCAGTTGCGCGGTAGGGGTGCCACGCTCGCGGCGGCCGGCTTTTCGGCCCTGCTTCGCCAGCGACGCAAGTCCTTATCCGACAAGGGCGACGGAGTATTCAGGAGGGACAAGGGACAACAGGTGTTCGTTGGATACAATCGGAGTATCTTGGTAGGATCTTGTGGGAGGTTCGGCAATCGCACGGCGCCAATGCCTGATCGGACGGCGAAGCGCGGTTGCAGTTAGCCGTGCCTGGGGTAGCGGGTCATCGAGAGTCACTCTCGCGAGATCTTCTGCGTGGGGTGCGCGATCCGCGCGGGAGTTATCGACGTGAGGCGGCTTTGCATATATTCCTTTCTGGGTGCCTCTGCGTTTTTCGCCGCACCGGTTCCCAGTGCCTGCGGTGCAGTCCTTTTCCTGGACGCTGGTGACGCTACGACCGGCGTGCAGGGCGGTCCCATCGGTGGAACTAATCCCGGCATCGGCGCGTCACCGGACAGCGACGTAACGCTTTACCTCTGGGCCGTTCCCGATGACGACGACAACAAGGTGCTCGCGGGCCTCGGTCACAACATCGCCCTATCGGGGGCGGGCGCACCGGGTGTGACCGCGCTATCGTACACGCTTTACAATCCCACACTGGGGAGTGTGTTGCGCTGGAATGCCACGACGCTGGCAGGCGGGCTGAATCTCGGCAGCCATCTGGTTTCCGACATGCGCGCTGTCTTTGTCCCGACGAAGACGCCTTTTGTCGGCGGTGTCGGATCGGCGAATCTCGGGATCGATCCCTTTTTCGACGCGAAATCCGGCGCCGTGCTTTTGGGGCGACTCGATCTCCGGATCGATGGCGACGCGCCGCTCGGGACGTCGGCGGAACTTCGGCTGTCCGTGAGCCCGCTGCTGATCGCCCATGTCACTGCCGGCACTTGGCGCGCGGAGAATGTCTTCTTCGGGTACAGCGGCGGCGCTCCCGAGGCTGCCACGGGAAGCGGTTCCACCAGCGGCGCGACCTCTCTCGAAGCCGACGCAGTCATCAACATCGTCGATTCCTCGATCCCAACAGTGTCACAATGGGGCAGCGTTCAAATCGTCCTGCTGTTGCTCGTCGCGGGGACCGTTGCATTCCGCCGAAGGCACAATACGCACAGACTGGGCGAACCACGATGACGATCCGCCGAATCGGTACCGCCTTCGCCTGCTGCATCCTTCTTGCATGGACGGCAAGTACGGTCGGCGCGCAGCCGGCCGCGGCCGCCTCGGCGGATTTCTTCGTCGCGCCATGGGGCGATGATGGGTCGCCGGGAACAGTCGAAACGCCGTTTGCCACGCTCGCCCGCGCTCGCGATGCCGTGCGACCGCTCATCGCGGCGGGACTGACGGACGACGTTACGGTCTTGCTTCGAGGCGGCACATACAAGATGACCGACCCGGTTGTGTTTGGACTGCAAGATTCCAGCCCGGATCCATACGCCGTTACATACGCCGCCTATCCGGATGAAGAGCCGATCGTCAGCGGCGGGAAGTCGATCACCGGCTGGACCGCTCAAGGCGATGGTGCTTGGACCGTGACCGTGGCGGACGTCGCGAGCGGCGTGTTGACCTTTCGCGAGTTGTTCGTCAACGGGGGCAGACGGCAGCGGGCTCGCCACCCCAACGACGGTTTTCTGCTCGTGGCCGGGCCTGACCCCGCGGCGCCGCCCGAGACGAGAATGAGCTTCGCGTTCTATCCGGGTGACATTCCACCGGAGACGAATCTCGCAGGCGGCGAACTCGTGTTCCTTCATGATTGGAACATCTCGCGCGTGCTTATTGACAACGTGGATCATGCGCAGGGCGTGCTCACGGTTGCTCAACCCATCGGCCCGTCCCCTGCGTTTCATGTATTCTCCCAACTCGAACATCCGCGTTACGCCGTCGAAAACGATCTGGCGCTCATCGACGTGCCGGGCGAGTGGTACCTCAACGAATCGACCGGCGAACTGACGTACTTCCCAATGCCGGGCGAAGACATCAACACCGTCGACGCCGTCGCGCCGGTCGCCGAGGCGTTGTTGATCGTGCGCGGTGACGGCAGCACCGAGCAGTTCGTACACAACCTGCGATTCATCGGCATCGCGTTCGAACACTGCGCGTGGGATCTGCCGCAGGGCGGCTATGCGGAGTGGCAGGCGGGGTTCTACGATTGGCGTGACTATCCCGCACCGTATGAGCTCCCGTCGGCCTTGACGTTCGAGTTGGCTGACGCCCGCCGCTTTGAAGACGGCCGGATCGCGCATCTAGGCGGCTGGGGGATCATGTTCGGTCGATCGTGCAGAGACTGCACATTCATCGGCAACGTCGTCACCGACGTCTCCGGTAATGGAATCATGATCGGCGAAGATCGCTCCCGTCTCGTTCTTGACCCGGTCGACGGTTGGCAACCCTGGTGGACCCGTCGTCCCGATCAGGCTGCGTCGGGCAACGTGGTCCGCGACAATCTCATTCAATACTGCGGGCAAGTCTTGCACGGTACCGTCGGCACTTGGATCGGAATGGCCAACACGACGACCGTCTCCCACAACCTCCTTCGTTTCATGCCTCAGATCGGCATCAGCGTCGGGTGGGTGTTCGACGGCACGCCCACGCCTGCGGTTTGGGGCAACGTCATCGAGTACAACCACATTCACGATGTGATGCTCATGCTCTCTGACGGCGGGGGCATTTACACGCTCGGGATTCAGCCCGAAACGGCAATGCACGGAAACCTCATCCACGACATTCCGCTCAATGCCGGCGTATTGGACAGCAACGCCGTGTTCTGCGACCAGGATTCGGCGGACTTCTTGATCGATCGCAATGCGATGTTCAATGTCGGGAACGCGCCGTTGCGATTCCATATCGGCGGGTACAACATCGTCAGCAACAACACGCTCATCACCGCCGATGCCGCAGTACCGTCGATCCGATACGTCACGACCGACCCAGCCGACATCATACTTGTCAACAACACGCTTCGCCTTGAGGCGGCTGGCGTTGGCTGTGGCGACCCCGTCTACGATGTCGCCCCCCTCGCCGGGCTCGAGCCGAGCTACCGCGCTCGTTTGTTGAGCGGGAGCTACGGTTTCGTGACACCAAACGAGTGTCTTTGCCTCACCTGCCAAGGCGATATCAACACGTCCGCCGTCGTCGATGGCGACGACATTCAGGGCTTCGTGAGCGCGATGCTCGGCGGGTCGTACTCGTCCTGCGCGGATGTCGATGGGAGCGGAGATGTGGGTGGGGCCGATGTTGCTGTTTTCGTGCAGCTTCTGATGAGTGATGCGCCATGCTCCGATCCGCCCACCGGCGCCTGTTGCGAAACCTACGGATCATGCTCCGAGGCCACCGGCATCGCGTGCGCGATGGCTGGCGGCGTTTTTCACGGTGATGGCTCCGCGTGTACGCCGGGTCTCTGTCCGCAGCCCGCTGGGATTTGTTGTTTGTGCGAAGCGTGTGAGCGAATCGGCGAGCAGGCTTGCGTCACGCAGGGGGGCATTTTCTTCCCCGTCGAGTTGGCGTGTGCAGACGTCGAACCGTGCCCAACCCTGCCGATCGGTGCGTGCTGTCAGCCGGATGACACGTGCGACATTCGCACCCAGTGCAGTTGCGAGAGTCTCGGCGGCTTCTACTTCGGAGACCTCACCGACTGCAGCGCGGGCACACCGAGCGTCTACAGCGCTTCACCGGGCCTCCCGATCGACGGAAGCCAAACCGTGACGCACACGATCAACGTGCCCGATTCCTTTGTCATCGGGGACGTCGACATCCAACTCGATCTGCCGCACACCTGGGTCGGCGATCTGCGCATCACCGTGGATCACCTCGGTAAGTCCGCGTCACTCATGAACACGATCCTCTTCAGCGGATGCGGCGATGATCTCGTCAGCGTCGTGCTCGACGACGAGGGCACGGGCGGGCTCGTTCAAGAGCAATGCAGCATCGACGCGGCCGGGACCTTTCCGACATCCCCGCCGAATTACATACCGAACGAACCGCTCCTGGTCTTCGAAGGGCTGGACGCAGCCGGTGACTGGACCATCACGATCGTCGACGTCTTCCCATCCGAAGACGACGGCCGCCTCGACGCGTGGACACTGTCGATCGATGTCGTCGACGAGCACATCTGCGCCGACGCGCCCTGACGGGCGGTCCTGTGCATGCGAAGTATTCCATCCGCGGTGATCGCGAAGGTCGGTGACACGAGTGGGAGGCATCGAGGAGAGCGGGAGGCGAGCGGGTTTACGACGAGATGCGCCAGCGCTGGGTGTCTGACCGTTCGAACGCGCGAAGACGCCTGTTGTACCTAGCAGAAACTCCATCCGTGCCGTTCTCAGCCTTCGAGCCCTCAGGATGAACGAGCAAGATGAACGGTGCAGCCGACGATTCGCCCGGCGTAGCAGCCTTCGCGCGCATCGATTGCGTGGAATAGACCTGCGTGCGCGTAGATCGACTGGCGGAGCTCAAGAACTTGTGGGCTAAGGGCGTTGCGGCGTTCGCGCCATTCTTAACATCCCATCCATACTCCCGTCAGCTATAAGGTACTGTGAGCATGCGGCGAGCGGTGTGTGCGCCGTCCGACTCTCGTCACGCCGTTACGTGGCGGTGCGCTTGGCGCCGGTGTACGCTAGTCCCAGCCGCCAAGAAAGAACCGTGAAACATCGCGGAGACTC
Organism: Phycisphaerae bacterium; assembly: GCA_029260255.1. Taxonomy (GTDB): domain Bacteria; phylum Planctomycetota; class Phycisphaerae; order UBA1845; family UBA1845; genus OFTM285. The sequence continues at coordinate 3,370 of JAJDDR010000069.1, read as the reverse complement.
CTAAAGGGCAGAAAATGAAACGGGACGAAGAGATCCGCAACCGATCCGGTGCGATCGGAGGGACCGTGAGCGGTGTGCTGAGGCACCGCTGTTGGCCCGTTGCCCTTGCCCTGCTGGCGGTTGTGCTCGTTCTCCCGTCCCTGCGGGTTGGTTGGGTCATGGACGACCATTTCCTACGACTTGCAGCGGTCGGATCTCCCCGCGTTCCCGATGTGGTCGACTCGCCAATGGACATGTTCCGCTTTCTCGATGGAAACCCAGAGCGTGCAGGGACTTGGATGGACCTTGGCCTCCTTCCGTGGTGGACCTTCCAGGAAGTCAAGGCCGCGTTTTGGCGACCATTGACGGTGCTGACGCACTGGCTCGACTTCCGCCTTTGGCCCTGGAGCCCCGCTCTGATGCATATCCAGAGCGTGCTGTGGTACGGCGCACTCGTGGCGGCTGTCGCTTACGCCTACCGCAGGTTTCTGGGGTACACGTGGGTGGCAGGCGCCGCGGCATTGCTGTATGCCATCGACGACGCCCACGGCCTGCCGGTCGGCTTCCTCGCAAACCGCAATGCCATCCTGGCCACACTGTTCGGCGTTCTGGCGATCATGGCACACGATCGCTGGCGGCGAGATGCGTCGCGCGCCGGGGCTGTTCTCGGTCCTCTGTGCCTTGCGGCGAGCTTGCTGTCAGCTGAGGCGGGAATAGCGACGTGCGCGTATCTCGCTGCGCATGCGCTGTTTCTTGATCGCGGAGCCTGGCGAGCGCGGCTTATCGCAATGGCTCCCTATGCCGGGTTGGTGCTCGTGTGGCGGATCGTCTGGTCACAGCTCGGCTACGGCGTATCTGGCATGGAGCTGTACATCGACCCGGTCGCCGAACCATTGCGGTTCGTGCAGGCGGTCATAAACCGAGCGCCGATCCTGCTCTTGGGCCAGTGGGGATTCCCGCCATCAGGCATCGCAATGGCACTCGGGCCTGCGGGTATGATCAGGTTGTGGCTCGCCGCCGCGTTGTTGCTCACGTTGTTGTTCGCTGTACTTTTTCCGTTACTCCGGCGTGAGCCCGTGGCACGCTTCTGGGCACTCGGAATGGTCCTTTCCGTCATCCCTATTTGCGCTACGTTTCCGATGGATCGGCTCCTGTTCTTCGTCGGCCTCGGTGCTGCGGGACTCCTTGCCCAATTCCTTGCGGCTGCATTTGGCCGGCCCGCCTGGCGACCCACGCACCTCGCCTGGCGGGTCACGGCGATCGCACTCGGTTCTGTCTTCGTGTTCTTTCACTTCATCATCGCACCGCTCGCATTACCAGCTCGCGCCGCCTTTCCGGCAGGTCCAAAGGCGTGGTCCGAACAGCTTCATATCCAGGTGCCCACCGACATCACGGTGGAGAGCCAAGATGTCGTGATCGTCAACGCACCGAGCGCGATTCACGCGGCGTGGTCGGCAGCCCGCACGATGCTCAGTGGCCATCCGGTCCCGCGCAGCACAAGAGTACTCGCTCCCGCTCTGCCTTCGGTGGAAGTATCTCACGTGGACGCGCGAACGCTCACGGTTCGTCCCGGGAACGGGTACCTCGCGTGGAAGTTCGACAGGCTGTTTCGCAATGACCGCTGCCCCATGCGCGTAGGTCAGCGAGTCGAGTTGACCGGGATGACCGTCGAAGTGACGGCCCTCACCGACGACGGCAGACCGGCTGAGGCCGCGTTCCACTTCGTGGTGCCGCTGGAGCATCCTTCCCTGCGGTGGCTGCAATGGAAGGACGGGGTCCTGGCACCGTTCGCCCCGCCGGCCGTCGGGGAGACTGTGCGACTCAAGCCGCGTCCGCCTTCATTCTCCCGCTGACGACTCGATGCGGCTTTCGCCCGAGTCATGCGCCGATGCACTGGGTGACGTGTCCCTATCATTTATTACGTACGCCTTGTCAACAAACGACTTACGATTTGACGCCTCGGCTGCCTCGGCTATCGTTCTCAGGCCACTGTCACGGTACCTGGAGGTTGGAGAATGGTTGTGATTCGTTTCTTGTTGCTGTGCGTCAAAGCGGTCCTGCGTGACCGAGCGGAACTCGCCGCCGAGAATCTCGCTTTGCGACAGCAGCTTGCTGTTCTGCAGCACAAGTCCAAGCGCCCACGGCTTCGCTTGCGCGACCGCGTGTTCTGGGTCTGGCTTTCCCGGCTCTGGTCCAACTGGCGTTTGGCGCTTCTGATCGTCCAGCCCGAAACAGCTGTCGATTGGCAGTGCGTCAGGAAGACGGCTGGGATAGCCGTCGTAAGCTGACGATTTCCCTGCGGGGTGAAGAACCCAGCACCCAACACGGCACAGCGTGGTGGGATAAGCAATCGATGCGGTGACATCGCGTGCCTGCGGTGAAGCCAAGAATGAGCAGACTCGGTGAAGCCGGGGAAGAGGCGACTTTCGGCGCTTCGATTCGGCCGGCAAGCGAGCCTGTCAGGGACAACGAAAGTGAACGGATGTCTGACGCCTCGTTAGAAATGACACGCCTCCGCAACCCGGAAGTAGGAGGTGCGGCCTTTGTGGCTGGCGGAGCGCTGGCCCCCTTTTGCCAGTTGGGGGCCGGGGAGCCAATGGCTCAGCCCACGGATGAATCTGTGATGTCCGTGGGTCCGATTCCGCACGGGGTAGAGTCCGGTCCTACAGCAGGCCAAGGGAATTCGTCAGAACCTGAGAACCTCATTGCGGCTCCCTTCGGGGTGACCGAGGCGACCGGCGATCACCGCAATGAGGGGCGGAGCCTCCGTAGTAGTCCGCGGACGGGAAAGCCGTCTACATGGCGAAGGGAGGCAGTGGATACGGTAAGCAGGCAGGAGGAAGGTACGTCCGGCCCGATGAATATCGGGTTCATCCTCGACATGCAACGCGAGCTGTATGCACGGAGAGCCGGATGCTTGGAAACTTGCACGTCCGGTTGTGCGTCCAGCGAAGGCTGGCGTGTTGAGTGGGAGTCAGTCCCACCGGGGCAAAAAGCCAGAAGCCCCGTAGCTTGGATGGCAGGGAGGAGGGAAACCGATGACCTGAAGCCCATCGACAAAGCCGTTGTAAGAACGGTGAGCGAGTCACCAGGCCGTAACGCAAGTGAACGCATAGGTGGCCCCGAAAGTGATGGCCCCGGAGGCCGAGCCGGCAACCGGAATGGCGAAGGCAGCAAGGACTGTCGCAGACTGGCTGAAGCGACAGGACTCTCCGGCGGGGTGGTAGCGACAGCATGGTGACAAGGACACGCTTAGCGTTCGTAAAGAAATAATGTATACTATCGGCGATTTCTTGCCGATAGTGGGATAGTGATCGATGAGCCCGCGATACGCAAGAGGTATTTGTTGCTCCAGGCATCGATGAACGAGCGTGGGCGGCGGCTGTGGGCG
>JAJDDR010000068.1 GCA_029260255.1 Phycisphaerae bacterium | reverse complement strand
ATCGTGTTGGCGCTCGCGCGGACGCGCAGGTCAATACCGCCTTCCGGGCCGACAGAACATGGGCGGCCGCGCGCCACCGCCTTGCGCACCAGCAGATACGCAACCTCGTTCACGCCTCAGAAACACCGGCAGTGCCATTCGCGGCGGGCAGGTCTTCGCGGTCGCATCATGTCTGCCGCATCACTTGAGCGCCCTCGGACTCAGTACCGATCCGGCAGGGGAGCCCGAGAGGCTGGGGGCGTACATCCTACTTTTATCGGCCGTCATCATCGGAGTTCGGTCGGGATAGAACTCGGGCGCGCGAACCTGTAGGTGGAGGGTTTCCAGCCCCGCCCTTTCGGTTGCGAGGTGGGTTCACAGTTCCACCATGGGCCACGTTTCCCGACGCCCCCCTAGCAGTACAGCGCAAAGTCGCACTTCCGCGACGACGCTGCGGTGCGAAACATGGCATTTCGCCGGCGAGAATCGGGATGTCCGCTCCCTCACGGTCGCGGCTCGGATCACTTTGCGCTGTACAACTAGTCGTTCTATGACGCTCTCCAACCGCGTTCCCCATTCGTCAGATTTCAAACTGCAATCGTACCCAGACGACCTGCTCGATTCAAGCTCTAAGATTGCGGCAAACAACTCGTGTCGCACCGCGACCGAGAATCTCGTCACGAATACAGCGATCTCCCCTTCTCGGCCAGATCCCTTGCTTCGCTCGGGATGACTGGGTGTGGCCATACTTGGTGGCAGCGGAGAATTCGTCCTTCCAGACTTCAAGTGCATTGGGGCCAGACAGCTCGTCTGCCCGTGTTTTCGCGAGGGTGTCGTGCGAAGCACTGGCGGGCAAGCCGCCTGGCACCCGTCCCACACGATGCCAAGAAAAACGGCCACACCCGGATGACTCAATTGGTAGTCCCTGCTGTGCGTGCCGCTTGCGGCGGGTTTGGCGGACGCCGTGCCGTTCGTTTCGGCACAAACGTATTCGGGTTATTCGAGGTAGCCGAGGTCGGCGAGGCGTTCGGTGAGGAGACGCTGCTCGGCGTCGGAGAAGACTTCGGCGTTGTCGGCGGCGGGTTGGACTTCGATGGCGGGTTCGGTCTCGGAGCGCAGGGGGGCGTGGAAGAGGGCGGTGATGACATTGCCCTCCATGTCGTCGGGGATACGCAGGCCTAGCATGGCCAGGATGGTGGGCGTTGAGTCGATGATGGCGGCACGCGTTTGCCTGCCGGCGGCGATGCCGTTTCCGGCGACGGCGAACATGCCTTCCAGGCGATGCGTGCCCTCGATCTTTCGCCAGGGAAGCCAGGTCACCGGTTTGGTGCCGCGAATCTTACGGACGACCGAGAGTCCGTCGGCCGGGGCGAGGAGTAGATCGGGCATCCACTCGCGGTCCTTACGCGAGCAGTTGTAGAGATCCTCGGGTTTGTGAACCTCGGGGAATAGGTGAATCGTCCGGCCGCGCGGATTGGTCGTTGTGACGCGGAGGAACCGCTCGCGCAGTTCGTCGCGGAGCGCTTCGTATTCCGCCGGGTCGACGATTCCGCCGGGTTGGCGTTCTTTCAGGTTGAGATAGAGGAAGCCGTACATCCCGGCGTGCATGACGCATGCGCGGGTGCGCGAGAAGTCGACGGCCAAGTCTTGCGAGACCTGCGTCTGATTGGCGAACTTGCCCTTTTTCTTGCGGCGGGCGCGGTTCCAGAGGTAGCGCATCCGCGTGGTGAATCTCGATGCGGCCGGATCGAGCGCGAGGTAGCCCCACTCGTGCAGCAGGCGATTGGGCTGCGTCTTTCCGATGAGGCTGCCGTGTCCGTGGTCGGACATGATGAACACGGTGGCGTTGTTCTCGTCGGCGAACGCGAACAGGTCGGCGAGGGCGTCGTCGAGTTCCTTGAAGCAGTTGGCCGCCATCTCGGCGCGTTTGGGATGATCCCGGTTGAACTCGGGGTCCAGGTACTTCCATGCTTTGTGCTGGAGGTTGTCGACGAGTTTGAAGACGACCATCAGGACGTCCCAGCCGTACTTTTCGGCGCAGAAGCGTGAGACGGCCGCGCCTTCGTGGAAGCTGGCGCAGAAGTTTCGCAGGTTTTCGGCGAAGAGTGCTTCGCCGCCGCCGGTCTTGCGTTTCCAATTGGTCTTGAAGGTATAGTTCGGCCAGCGGTTGAGGATGTCGTTCTTGAGGTCGGCGGGATAGGTGAACGAAACGTCAACGCCGGGCGTCTCGAAGCCGGTAATCATGAAGCCGTTCACCGGCATCGGGGGGTAGGTCATGGGCACGTTGATGGCGCCGACCTTGAGCCCCTTGTCGCCGAGAATCTGCCAGAGCGTGCGAACGTGGGAGACCGATTGCGTGCTGTTGAAGCTTAGCGAATTGGTGTGTACGTCGTAGCGCTCGAAGTCGACGATTCCGTGGGTGCCGGGCGTCTTTCCGGTCATGAAGGTCGTCCAGGCGGCGGGCGTGATGGGCGGCTTGGTGGATTCCAGTACGCCGGAGGTCCCGCGGTCGAGGAAGGCGCGCAGGTTGGGCATGCGGCCGGCGTCCATCATCGGGTTGAGCACGTCGAAGGTCGCTCCGTCGAGCCCGACGATCAGGACCTTACTGGCGATGGCGGGGAGGTCGCGCGTCAGCTTGGGCGTGGCGGTTGCGGTGTTCTCGGCGTTGTGAATCAATTGGCTCTTCGCGTGTATCCTAGTTGCTCATAACTCCTTCGCGGCGGGGGGATTTTAGGGGGCGGTGGGGCACGTTGCAAACATCAGCGGCGGTGACTATAAACCGATGGGCGCGCGCGAGCGGTCGCGGCGAAGCAACGAATGTAAGGGCTACGCATGAAGATCATCGACGAACCACGCGTTTATCTTGTTGGGAAGCAGGCCACGAACGAGTCGGAGATCGATCGGTTTCTGGCGGATCACGATGTCGATCGGTGGGACACGGACACGGGGGTGGCCGGTCAGAAGCTGAGCGAGATCGCGGGGCGGATATGCTACATGAGCTTCGCCAAGCCTCGCCCGGGGGGCAACGCCGTGTACCTCGACCGCATCATGTCCGTCAAGCACGGCAGCGTGCTCGAGCACTGCGTGTGGAACTTCATCTTCACCGGCGTTTCGCGTTCGTTCACGCACGAGTTGATTCGCCACCGGGCCGGTTTTGGATACTCGCAGTTGTCACAACGATACGTGGACGAGTCGGTCGCCGAGTTCGTGGAACCGGCTTGCATTGCGACGAACAGCGAGCTTCACGAGGTCTGGCGGTCGGCCGTCGAGCACGCCCAGCAGGCGTACGTCCAGCTTGTCGAGGGTCTTTCGCACAAGTTTGCGGAGGAGCAGGACAAGACGCTCCGGCGGAAGCTCGCCCGGCAGGCGGCGCGGTCCGTGCTGCCGAACGCCACGGAGACCAAGATCTTCGTGACGGCCAACGCTCGGGCGCTGCGTCATTTCATCGAGCTGCGGGCCAACGAGCACGCCGACGTCGAGATTCGGGCGGTGGCGATCAAGGTGTTGGAGATCCTGCAATCCGAAGCGCCGAACCTGTTCGGTGATTACCAACTCATCACCCTGCCCGACGGGACCACCGCCGCCCGAACCGACAACGCGAAGGTTTGAGGCAGCGATCATTCAGACCCGCTTCGCGCTTGCCGATAGTTCGTGTGAGGTCTTATCGGAACTTCGGTAGCGTTTGCCGAGGACGGTGACCGTTGCGCAACATGCCCACGCGAGCGTGGGCATGCCACCCA
>JAJDDR010000067.1 GCA_029260255.1 Phycisphaerae bacterium | reverse complement strand
GGGTGCCTCGGCCGCATTGGGTAGGGCGGGTTTTACCCGCCGCAATGGTGCAAGAAGGCGGGTGGAACCCGCCCTACCCTTGGCATGCCACAATTGCTGGTCACACCGCATCGGTGAAGCGGAGAGATTTTCTGTTCGCCTTCGCGGCGGTTGACGATTATAGTTTTAGCGTCCAAGGAGGTTACTGCCGTGTGCGGCAGGGAGCCAAATGGGTTGAACCGAAATGGCGAATTGAGGAGGCTGGAAACTCGGCATGTAAAGACGAGCCCGCTCGACGGGAGGTCTGCACATCCGGCCAGCCGCCCCCTTGTTAGCAAGGGTTCTGCCGTTTTCCTCCCGCCTGCATAGCGGTTTCTTTGCTTGGGCATCGCCTACGGGCTTGCCGTTTTCGACAAGCCCGTTTTTTTGCGCGCGTTGCGACGTGCCGGCGGCGGATCGAGCCTCCGCACACTCCACCCACCCACACGACTCAGCGGTCCGATAGATGGGGCTCACGGTGCGGTCCGCCCCCCTCGGGGAGGTCCGATACCCGGGTACGACCGTCCGCATGCGTATCCGCAACTAACCACGCTCGATAGCCCGGACGATTAGCTCGGAATGACAAGACGCCGCGTTTTCAGGTCCGATGAACCCTCGATCCACGTATGCCGACGGGATCACCGCCCGGTTCGCGATGCGTCGGTGAGTGGCCGATAACGGCGGGACGGCGTTGTCCGGCAAAGGTCGGGACGGTATGCTGGAGCGGCACTTCGGTGGTGACGTGCGAATGATTGAAATCGTAGGTGTAGGGATGTGAGCCGATCGCGAAAGCAGCATCGAAGGCGGCAGGAAAAAGAGAAGGCTGCCATCAAGGGGACCACGGAACCGGTGCGTTCGGAGGCGGACACCGGCGAAGGTGATCGCGCGCGAACGCGTACGTCGAAGTGGCCGGTGTTGAAAGCGGTCGCCATTTTCGTCGGGGTGATGGGCGGGTTCTACGCAATCGACTACTACACGCCGCTGCTCACCGGTGACGGGATCGAGTCGTATTTGTCGTGGATCGCGCGTTCGGCGGCGGCGATTCTGACGTTGCTGGGGCATGAGGCCTCAACCAACGGCACATCGATAGTCTCATCGGAGTTCGCGGTTCGCGTGGTGCGCGGGTGTGACGCGCTGGACCCGACGGTTGCCTTTGTGGCCGCGGTCCTGGCGTCGCCCGTGTCTTTCAAGTTGAAGTTGCCGGGCCTGGTGGCGGGGATCATCAGCCTGCTTCTCATCAACATAGTGCGGATCGTGACGCTGTTCTTCGTTGGTGTTCACTTCCGGAAGATCTTCGACATGATGCACTACGAGTTCTGGCAGGCGGCGTTCATTGCGTTGGCCATCGCATTCTGGGCGGTCTGGGTCCAGTGGGCGACGCGGCGTCCGGGGCGAATAGACGATGTTGCAAGTTAAGTCCGCTGGTGGGTTCTTCGGGCGTTTTCTGCTGCTGTTCGTGGTGTTGTCGATTCCCTGGCCGGGCTTGGGCGAGGCGTACGGGGCGTTTTTCCGCGCGACGGGGAACCTGCTCTTTTGCTCCTTCGGTGACGACGGCGTGGTTCGGATCGAAGCGTTGGACGGATCGGACAACGGGCGTGACATGCGCATGTTTCTCGAGAACACGCGGACGCGCGCGTCGGCCAGCACGGACGGGCGGACGCGATTGATGGGCTATGAGCCGACGGTTTTCGTGGCGTCGCTGATCCTGGCGACGCCGGTGCCGTGGTCGCGACGGTGGAAGGCGCTGTGCTGGGGGATGGCCGGTGTGAGTGCCTACGCCATGGTCCGACTGGGCGTGCAGCTGATCGTGTCGTTCAGCGGGGACAGCTCCGTGGCGATTTTTTCGCCCGGTCCGACGGTCGACCGATTGCTCGGGCTGGCCGATTGGCTTTTTGTGCGTTCGTTCGCGGGGAGCTACGTCCTGCCGTTGGGGATCTGGTTTCTGGCGACCATTCGAACGAGCGACTGGCAAACGCTCATTGACGAGCACGACGGGGCTCCCCCAAGGCGGTCTGCTTGAAACCCACAGATTACGCAGACTGCGCAGAGGGAGAGGGGAAGCCAACGCGGGCTCTGAGTCCTGAATCCGTGCAATCTGCGTAATCTGCGGACCAACGGCGGAACGGTTACCGGACTCACTGCGTCCGCTGTGGGCGGGTTTGTTGCAAGTCGTTTCATCGTAGGGCTTTAGAACTGCGACGACCGCATGGCTTGGGTCGAGCGTCTGGTTTGCATGATAGGTTGTTGACTTAACGCCTCTCGATCAGCTACCCTTAGTACCGGTTGGGATAGGGTTTCGCCGAGGGACCGGACGGTTCATCGGCCCACGTCTATCGACGTAAACAGAGAGAGAGCAGAGAGAGCGTGCAGTCTCGACCGGTGTGTCGCCGGTTTGGTGCGCGCTTGGTCGTTCCGTCAATTCGACGGCGGCCGGTGTGAACGTGCAGCCCGCAACCTCGCGTTGCGTGTTGTTTCGAGGAGGAGGTTCACTATGGTTCTCGGCTCAATGCTAACGCGCGGATGCGCTTGTTTCTGCTGCGTACTGACGCTCGCCATCGCTTCGACTTCGATGGCGACGACGATCCAGTTGATCGATCCGAACAGTGGCTTGGACTCGGGCTGGCAGGCGACGTTTCCGGACAACCTGCAGGTCAGTCTGGTGGTCGACGCGGTGACGGCCGACGCGGTGTTCATCGAGAAGTTCGTCGACTTTGAGGATCCAATCGGTCCGGGTGGGCTGTTCTCGGCGATCAATATCGATTTTACGCAGACGCGGCCGGACGCGGACACGGTGCCGAGCATCGTGATCGTCGACGAAGGTCTGACGAACCTGACGGGGTCGGACTGGGGCGGTTTCGATTTCCTGATCGTCAACAAGGGCGAGGCGTGGTTCAACGTCGATCTGTCGTCCGGCTTTGACACCAGCCCGTTCGGGGATCAGACGTTCGGCGGCTTCCTGGGCGGCGATCCGAACCAGGCCACGTCGCTCCGCACGAGCGGTGGGATAGTGTCACATCTTGACACTTTCTTCCCCGGTGCGGGTGCGGGCGAGCTTTGGATCGACGTCGATCTCTCGGTCGCGGACACGACTTCGTTCAACCTGAAGGAACTGCCGACGCCCGAGCCCGGTGCGCTGGCGCTTCTCGGCA
>JAJDDR010000066.1 GCA_029260255.1 Phycisphaerae bacterium | reverse complement strand
GAGCCCGGCGAGCATCTGCCCGCGCTCCACGTTGTTCGCGTCGAACACGCTGGCTGAACCGTCGAAGACGAAATCGCCGCGATCCTCGATGGCGATGTCGATCAACTCCAATCGGCCTCCCCGGCCGCCGCTGACTCCCAGGTGCAACTGGTAGCTTTGCAGCTCGAACATCGCACGTTCGACGAACACCCGCACCGTCACGATGTCGCCTCGCGCAACCACATTCCGTTCCGCCACCGCGCGCAAGGTCGTCTCACCGACTACGCGGGGTCCAACACTCGGAGACGGAGACGGCGGGCAAGTGCACGTGTTGGTGCCTGCGAAGGCGGTCAGTGCATGATTGGCGTCGTGAATGTTGCAGAATCCGTCGGACACACATGCCCCGAACGCCCCGCCCGCGTCGACGTTCAGACTGTCACATTGGTTCGTTCCGGAAAAGCAGGTCAACGCATGATTGCGGTCGTGGATGTTGCTAAACCCATCGAACAGGCACACACCGAATGCTCCGCCCATGTCGCCGAAGACGATTGGGAATCGGTCGCACGTGCCATCCGGGGGACCGAGGCATTCGCACCATTGGCAATTGTCGTCACGTGCTCCGTCGACAGGATTCACATCGCAACACTCTTCCACCGTTCCCTTGATACACTGCTCCACCAACGTGGCTTGCGGGAATGTGATTTGCCCTCGAATCTCACCGCCCGGGTAAGTCTCCGAGTGAATGTCAAAATAAGTCAGTCCCGCCCTGACGTCGCCGAGCCGGCCGGCATCAAAACTCCACACGGCCAGCTTTGGGTCGCCCGGGGGCAAGACGAAGAGCTCTCCTATATCTTTGCCGGGAGGGGCGAAGCCATGGACGTGTGCCGCCGTTTCCATTCCTTCGAGATCGGCCGTCTGCAAGTGAAAACCGAGTAGACTCAGTTCTTCGTCGATAGACATCATGGCACAGGCCGCAGCCACGGATCCGGTCGGAGCACTCTGCTGAGTTCCATCTATCCGAACAACTGCGGGCGTGATTTGTCCGCGAATTTCGCCGGACGGAAAGTCGTCAGATGCGATGTTCACATACATCAAACCGTTGAGAATGTCCAACTCCTGGGAATCAACGTATTGCCACATACCGGTTTTGGGGTTTCCGCTCGGAAGCGTAAACACCGGGGCGGCGGGGAGAAGATGCGATGCCGGCCCGTGTATCTTCGCGTTTGTCTCATTACTGGCGAAAGGCTCATAGGCAATGTGAAACTCAACGACATTGGCAGTGGTGTTGATCATGAACGATCCGACACCCTTGACGTCCGAAGAGGTTGCTGCCTGCGTCCCGTCGAGATGGGCGACCAAATCAACCATTTGTCCACGTATTTCTCCGTCGGGCGAGTCGGTCGATTGGATCGTGACATACATCGTCCCGTTGAGAATATCGGTCTCGTCAGCTTCATCGTAATTCCAAGTACCGGTCTTCGGGTTGCCCAGTGGCAATGTGTGCTTCGCCGCCGCTACGATCCCCGGTGCCGCCGGACCGCGGATTTCCGCACCAATCTCGATTCCCGTCAACCCGCCAAAGACGATTTGATAGTCCACCGTGTTATTGCTGGGATCCACTTGAAATGTCGCACAGCCAAACGGGGGCTGTCCCGGCACGGGGCCGTTTCCGATCTGAAGCACGTCAAGCGCCGCGACCAGTTCTTGAGGCCCGCAGTTACCCGCAGCGTCATCACACTGTTGAGCTGCATCGCACGGATTACCGGTGGAAACGCAGCCCAGCAAAGGACCGCAGAACTCTACACCGGTGCAGAACGATCCGTCGTCTGGACACAGACTGTCGTTGGGCGTCCAAACACAGGCGCCGTCGGTGCACGTATCGTCCGTACAATCGACGCCGTCATCGCAGGGCAGCGGTGGCCCGCCGAGACATTGACCGTTCAGACAGGCATCGTCGATGCTGCAAGGATCGCCATCATCGCATGGCAGCGTGTTATCGATGAACACACAGCCGGTACCCGGATCGCATGTATTATCGGTGCACGGGTTGCTGTCCTCGCAGGGCAGCGCCCCTCCCCCGGTACACGCCCCGTTCAAGCAGGCGTCGTCAAGCGTGCAGGCGTCGCCGTCGTCGCACAACTCGACGTTGTTGGTGAACGCGCATCCGAGCACCGGCCCGCAGGAGTCGTCGGTGCAGAGGTTCTGGTCGTCGCATACAAGGAGCGGTCCCGCGACACACACGCCAATCTCACAAGTGTCTCCATCCGTACAGACATCGGCGTCGTCGCATTCGTCGTCGGCGCAGCATAGGCCCGGAAACGACTCCAACGTTACACTGTTACCGACGTTGTCGACGAACACCGCGGGACCGAACGTGAGTGCGTAGTCGTTTTCGTTGGTCGTACTCGGGTCGGTGGCGAGACCTTGGAACTGCAGCGCTCGTTCGCAATCCGACGGCAGCGGTCCAGGGTAAGGTGGATTGAAATTCCCGTCGGCGTCATTGTCGGACGCGCCCGTCGCGGGCCCGGTAAAGCCCGCCCCGCCCCACGATAGGCGCCAATATATCCGGAGCCCGTCGTTTCTCTCGTAGGTCATGCTCCCGGCGGCCAAGTAGGATGGGGGAATGAGGTTCGCGAGCGTGAAATCGGGCGTCGCCGGAGGCAGGCTTTGGTTGGCGAATGCTGCACTGGCAATCAAGACACGCACGCCTTCGCCGAAGTTCGGGACCGGCGCGGTAAAGTCGACCAATACAATCGCGTTGAGCCCTGCGGCGTCGCGAACGCGAATCCTCGTGTTCTGCAACTGGTTCTGGGGTACGAACGACCTCATCCGCAACTGGATGGCCTGCGCGGTCGTATCGCCGTTTATTCCGCCGATGACCTGCTCGATCTGCATCAATTCGAATGCGCGGACCGGCGACCCGGCCAATAGGATCAGGCCGATGGTCGCCAAGACCTCACGAATTCCAGGGCACCTCATACGTCGCCAGCCCATTCGTTCTTGCGCGGCCGTGATCGCACACGGAGTCGGATCCTTGCGGGTCGTTTCCACGTCAACGAGCGCCGACACTGGTCAACGGCGTAACGCGAATGGCCGCAGCCGTGGTCGACTCGATCACAATCTGCTCGCCGTGCGCGGCCACTAGATAAGTCTGATCCCCGTTGGATTCATCGTGCAGCACGTCGACCACAAACTGTCCTGCGGCGTCAGGTGACGCGCGATACGTGTACGTGGCCAAGTACGCGTCGCCCTGACCGGCAACGCCGAGCATATCGTCGAGCCCCGCGATCATCTGGGCCGTCTCAGTATTGAACGCATCAAACACGTCGCTGCGCCCGCGGAAGACGAACTGCTTGTGCGGTTCGATGGTGATGTCGACAAGCTCGAGAATGCCTCGGCGTCCTCCGCTCACGGCAAGGTGCAGCTGGTAACTCTGCAGGTTGACCTGTTCGTTGCCTGAAAATGCCGATCGTGCAGCTGCGGAGGACATCGCCTTGACCAACACGCGAACTCGGACGGTGCGCGCCGGGCGGATCATCGGTCTTTCCGTTCGGACCTCCAACTGCGCGCGGCCAACGACCACCCGATCAACGGACGCCGCGGGCGACGGCGAGCACGAGCATAGATTCGTACCCGCGAAACCGGTGAGGGCGTGGTTCGCGTCGTGGACATTACAGAAGCCGTCGGCTTCACACGCACCGAACGCCCCACCGGCATCGACGTTCAGATCGTCGCATGGATTTTCGCCGGAGAAACAGGTGAGCGCGTGGTTGCGATCGTGCACGTTGGAAAAACCGTCGGGCGCACACGCTCCGAACGCGCCGCCCATGTCCGCGAATGTCCCCAAGGGCTGCGCGCTGCACACGCCGGAATTGCACGCACACCAAACGCATCCGTCGTCACGAATACCGTCAGCGACGGCGACATCACAGCAACTCGACGCATTGAAACACCCCACGGATTCGCAGACGTCGGGGACGCCGTTGGCGTTGAAGTCGTGAAGTGTTCCCGCGGTGATTTCGCATGAGTCCGCTATGCTATTACCGTTGCAGTCCGGCTCGCATTCATCGGGAGTGCCGTTGCTGTTGCAGTCTGCGCTGGCGCCCGCGATGTCGCAGCCGTCCGCCACGCCGTTGCCGTTGCAATCGGATTGGCAGTCGTCGGGGATTCCGTCGGGTTGGCAATCATTGCTGATCATCGCTGTGATATCGCAGTCGTCCGGCGCGCCGTTCGCGTTGCAATCCGTTTCACACGCGTCGGGGATGCCGTTGGTGTTGCAGTCCGGGTCACATCCCGTACCGGGGGCACAGAAGTAAGAGCCCAGCGGCGGGGTGTTGAGGTCGATCTCGCACTCGTCGGGGATGTTGTTGAGGTTGCAGTCAAAGCTGTCGCCGTCTTCGATGTCACAAAGATCGCGCTTCAGGCTGTTGTTGCAGTCGCAGTTGGTCGACTTGGTCAGGGTGTCGATGCCCGCATGGAAGTCGGAGCATTCGTCCACGACAAAGCCAGACGTCGGATCGACGTCGCTGGACCAGGGACGCGCGTTGGCCGGTAGAACCTCCAGTTCAACGGGCGGGATACCCGCTTCCGCGGTATCGAGCGTCGCGGTCACGGCCGGCGCGCCGACTTTCGAGAACGTCAACAACGCCTGCACCAGCAACGTGTTGAAGTACGTACCGCCGTTGCAATGGGCTTTGGTGGCGGTCAGAGTTCCTGGGGGCGGGGTGAAAGTAGGCGACAGACCGACGTCCACGTTCCACTGCTCGCAGATCCCGCCCGGCGGCGGGTTCGCGCAAAACGCATTTCGTAGCACTTGCGCCGCGGCGGGATCCGACTGGGTGGCGCATGCGTCGCAACCCCACGTCACGTTGATCGGCGCGACTTCAATAAGGCTCAGCGCGACGATCTCCACCGAGACCGACTGCGGGCCGGCGGGCAGCGCACAACGATCGAAGGGATCCAGCGTCCGGACGATCAGCGTGTCCGCGTTGCCGAAGTCACCAAAGGGCGTCTTGGGGGGGCTCAGTGGGTCACCCTGGAAGCAGATCTTGCCGACCCAAAGGTCCGAGTCGGCACCGTTGCGCTGGCCGAAGAAATTGACCGGCAGCGGTGGCGAGAGCTGCGTGCTGGGATTGGTCGGATCAATGAAGAAATCCTCGCACATGGCGGTGGCCCCGTCCTGCTCGCCCGACCGCCACGGGTCGATGAATGGCGGGGCGCATGGTCCTTCGGGGGCGGGAACGGGATCGCATGTCGCCGGACACACACCGGGCTGTCCTATCACGTGATTGAACACGACCGAGCCTTCCGGGATGGGCTCCGAATCCTGCTCCGGACCGTTACAGCACTCGTCGTAGATGGTCAAAGGCAACCCCGGCGCGGCCCCCTGGCATAGGGCTACGGTCGTGTTAAGCCAAAGCGGACCGCTGTTGGGGTCTTCGATGCAGCACCAGACAAGGTCGCACTCGCGGCAGACGCCGTTGCCGTCACAATCCGGGCATTGATTGCAGGCTGCTTCCCAAGCGTCGTTGGTGCCGTTGCCGTTGCAGTCCGGAGGAACCGGCAGGCCGCAACCGCCGAAAGGCACGCACGGGTCGCAAGGGTCGGCGTCCGCGCCGTCCGTGCAGCCGTCGCCGTCGGTGTCCGGATTGGCCGGGTTGGTGCCCGTGCTGCAGGGACCCACGATGCAGTCATTGGTCTCCAGCACGTTCGGAATCCCGTCGCCGTCGTTGTCGTCGCAAGTCGTCCCGTCACCGAAGTACGTGTTGGGACCGGGGCAAGCGTCGCTGCCGGCCACAACTTGGCAAAGTGCTGCCACCGAGCAACACGCCCCCGAGGCCGGCTGCCCGCCGCCGCCACCACAGAGGTCGCATCCCACCTGCAACACGTTGTGCAGCACACTCTGACCCGCCGTGAGAACCGCATCGCAACATTGGTTCGCCTCGTCCCAGGCCGTAATCAGCGCGGTGAGGCACTGCTCCGGGATGTTGGGAACATTCGGAGTAAAGGTTCCCGGCGTGCTCCACCCGATCTCTCCGACGGTCTGCATCTGCTTCGCCGGCAGCCCCAGCGAACCCGTGTCCCAGTACTTCAGCGGGAGCGCCGGATTATCGATTCTGGTAAATGTGTAGCGCGGCTGAAGCGACCACGCGGCATTGAACGTTCCGCCAGCGGGACTCGTCGTCGTTATGTCCATCGAACCGCTCGGCGGAGGACCGTTGGCCGACAGAGTGGCCCGGACGCTCCAAAGGTTACCGTCGACGTTTATGGGCGCCACGCTGAGAAGCTGCAGTTGGACCAGTTCGATGTCGACGGTTTCGGTGCCCCCCGGCAGGCCGCAAAAGATCGCGCCGCTGTTGAGGTGGATCGTCGTATCGAACGGGTTGGACGAAGACCCCAAGAAGCCGACGCTCCCGCCGAACGGTGACGAACCCGGACCGAAGAAATCCGCGGGCAAAGCAAGGGTGTCCGAGAAGTTGAGCGTCGTCAGGCACATGTCGCCCGGGGGGACGACCGTCGCGCCAACGAGCACCGTCAGTTTCTGAAACTCGTTGATGGGAAACTCGACACCGTTCGGTCCGACGAAGGCCGTACCGCCCGCCGGGGCTACACCGATAGGTACGAATGCGAGCTCGAACGCGCCGCACGCATCAGGTGATGCGTCGATTGCAAAGTCGGCGAGGTATTTGATGCCAACCACGGGGATGCCCAGGCCGATGCCTGGCAGCGAGTTCTGTGCTCCGAATCCCGCGCTTCCCGCCGGGGCCGGGGGTGAAGGCGTCTCATTGAAGCTTGGACTCTCAGCACCTTCACCAGAAAACACGTAGTCCGCTCGTCCGAAGCTCACGGCAATCGAATCACCGGCGCCGGGCGGCGCTGCGTTGTCGCGGTAAGTCACGGTCCCGCTTGCGCCTGGCAACGGCGTGGCCTGCCATCGCGCGATCACCTGGTAGCCGTTGAGCAGGGCGAGCTGCACGTCATCTTCGAGCCACATGCTGATCGTCGCGGTCGTCCCCGCAGTCATTACGACGCTGGTGTTGCCGGTGGTCGGCGCGTTGGTCGCATCTACATCGCTTGCCATGAAGACTCTGGTGCCCCCCGCGGCGGAAGCACTGAGCACGCCCCACGTAATCAGTAACGAACCCAAGGTCTTTGCAGTGCGCATCGGTCGGTCCTTTCTCTTGAGATGTTCAAGCCCATTTCTCCCGAGTCGGCATTGAGATGGGGAACGCCGATTCCGGGAGGTCGGATGCGGCCACTATAAATCAAGTCTTCGTCGAAAACAACGGTCCTGGCGTAATTTCAAGCGGGCGGGGTGTGACCATTGATTGTGGCATGCCGGGGGTAGGGCGGGTTCCACCCGCCTTCTTCCTCGGTTGCGGCGGGTAGAACCCGCCCTACGGCATGTCCCTGACCAACGACGCCACAGAGAATGGTCACACCCAAGCGGGCGGGCTCGGCTCAGAGTGGGATTTGAGCATCCCCAACACCTCTCCCCAACGGGGCTAAAATGGGCAATATTGCACGATTGCACCGGCCTCGGCCATCACGTTGGGCACACGGCGGGAGAAAGCGGCCCGATTCCGGCCATGATGTGCGGGGTCTGGCTCACCCCGATACCCGCGACGGGTGTTCGCCGGCTCTCCGAGTGATCGAGGGCTACGCGCGTTGAGTAGCGTTTGCGTGCCGGGTTCGGAGAGACGCGGCGGCCGCGCAGGCGCCGAGGAGGTTGAACACCATGTCCCAGAGCGTGTTGTCGTAACCGCCGACGCCGGTCTCGGGAATCGTGAGAACGGCGATGAACTCGACGATCTCGTTGAGCCCGCCGACGCCCAGTCCCATCATGACGATGAGGATCGAGAGCGTGGGTGACCACTGTGAGTCCCACCTCTAAGTGCGGACGAAGCAGGTGATGGCAGACGAGGGTGGCCGTTCCGAACCCGAGGAAGTGGACGAGATGATCGAACCGTAGATACGAGTCGATCAACCACACGTCGTACAGGATGCCGTCTCCGACGCGGATGTTGCCGCCGGCCATGTGCATGGCGCCCCAGATCGTCAGCCCCCAGAGGATCGTCCCCTTGAACTGCAGCGTTCGCTGCTTGATCAGGATCACCGCGAAGAGAAAGAGGATGACGCCGGCGTAGAGCACGAACTCGTAGTTCTCGCGGCGCAGGGAGATGCCGGTGAAGGTGGTGATATACAACAGATTGACGAGTACGACCGGTCGATCGCGCTGCTGAACGATCATGGCATCAGTCTTTCCGCATTTGCAGGATCGACTCCCTGGGGGTGATGTTCGCCAGTCGCCCCAGGTTCCTTCCGCCGGGGACGAGGTTCCGCGCGACGACGAAACGTCTCACGGGCAGGCCCGCGGCCGCTGCCTGATCGGCGAGAATCGAGTCGCTCGGGATGTAGACGTCTTTGATACGCGCTCCGCCGATCACCAACCAGCACGGTGCGCCCGGTTTCAGCACGCGGGCGCAGTTCCGGAGACAGTCGATCATGTCCACGAAGTAGGCGTGAACGACGCGGGCCATTCGGCGCTGATCGATGAGATTGAGCGCGTCGCACGCCTCCGCCACGGCCGGCGGAACCTCGCCGCGGCGCGGGCGAGCGGCGGCGCGGGGGCTCGCGGGCACTTGATTCGATTGGGGGCGTCCGTACCAGTGGGCGTAGACCGATTCGAACGGGAGCGTGAGTTTCGCATAGTCGTGTCGCGACAGATACGGCGGGGAGGTGAGGATCCCGCCGATGGAGCCGTTGGCGATGAAGTCGAGCGCTCGGCCGTCTCCGCGTACGGTCACGTTGGCGGTCTTGAGCGGTGTGCGCAGGTCGTCACGCATGACTTCGAGCGTTTCATGAAGCGCGCCTGCGATCGGGGGGGCGTTCTTGTTGAGGGTTCCCCGGGCGGTGGTTTGGGCGGCGATCGTGCAGATCAGTGCGGCGCGGTGCACTCGATCGGTGAGGCGATCGGCGATGTCCGGCCACGATTCGCAACCGGTGAGATCGGGCGTGTCGGGGATTTGCGCCACGTCGGTGTTTCTCACAAATGCGGCGGCTATGAGCGCGTCCACACCAAGGGCGGGTTTTCCCTGCCGGGCGCATTCGGTCACGAAGGTGCCGGTCCCGGAGAACGGATCGAGCAACGGCGACTCGTCACCGCTTTCGCCGCCCTCGTCAAGGTGTTGCATGAACGCGCGCACCAGTTCGGGCGAAAACGTCTGCTTGAACGTCAGCCAGCGATGGAACGGTTCGCGGCGTGCGCCTTTGGCGGTGACCAGGTCGGCCATCGAGGGGTCGCGCTCGGAGCATGCGAACCACTTGGACTCCACGCGTTCGCGGGCTTCGGTGATTTCGCCTGGGATGCGCGTTCGGGGGACGAACGTCTGTCTTCGATTGCGGCTGCGTCCTCGCATGAGCTTATGGTATCGTCCTTGCCGGACACCGCGAGTGTGCGGCGTACGCTTGTGCCGCGACCGTCGAATACCGCGAGCGGAACCCGCCAAACGCGGCGAGCCCGCGTACCCGGGACCCTGGCGGCGATTGAGAGCGCGTCCCGCACGGCGGATCTTGTTCGACGTCAGCACCGGATCTCGGTTGTGGGGTGGTGCGTTCGGAGCGTCGCCTCCGAACGCCATCAGGCGTCTCCGGGGGTGCGCGAGGTCCGCTAATCTCACGGACGCGGTGAGCCCTGCCGATGGCGGCGAGTCGCCCTGTTTCTTTATTAAGCACCCTTTGTGCCTATCCGATCTTGCCTGTGTTCCGCCGGTCCGCGCCAAGTCGGGCCGCGCACGGCGCGCGTGACGGAAGTGGTGGATAACCAGTTCTTCGGCGCCGTGGGAAGCGGCGCGTGGCGTCGGCGACGCGGAATCACTGGCGATAGCGAGGCAACGATGACCGCGCGAGTTGACGCTCCGTCCAGAACACCGCCGCAATTGCTGAAGTACGCCGCTGCGGTGCTCGCCGTGTGGACCGCAGCCGTCGCCGCGTCGTTGCTTTGGGCGATGCACGCCCAGCACCTCGCGACACTCGAAGTTGCCAGGGCGCAGGCGCGGGCCGCCCACGAGAAAGACATTCTGTACAGGCGATGGAATGCGAGCCACGGGGGTGTGTACGCGCCGGTGACGGACGAAACACCACCCAACCCATACCTCGACGTTCCGGAAGGCGAGATTACCACCCCGTCCGGGCGGCACCTCACGCTGATCAACCCCGCATACATGACGCGACAGGTGCACGAGATCGGGGTGAGACGTAACGGCGTTCACGGTCATATCACCAGCCTGAACCCGCTCCGTCCCGAAAATGCGCCCGACGCGTGGGAGGCTGCGGCACTCGAAGCGTTTGAACGCGGAGTCGACGAAGTGACCTCCGTTGAGTTGATCGCCGGCGAGGAACACATGCGGCTGATGCGTCCGCTTCTGACGGAGAAGTCGTGCCTGGGCTGCCATGCGATGCAGAGCTACCAAGTGGGCAGTATTCAGGGTGGCATCAGCGAGGCGGTGTCGATGGGTCCTCTCTGGGCGATTTCCCGGGTCCAGATGACGACGGCCTATGTTGGTCACGGTATGTTGTGGTTGATCGGTGCAGCGGGAATCTACACGGGTACGCGCCGCCTGAGTGTGCGCATCCGGGAGCGGAATCTCGCGGAAGAGGATCTGCACCGCGCACACACGGAAACCAAACAGTTGCTCGAAGCGATCCCGTCGATGCTGATCTGCGTCGATGCAAGCGGTACCGTGGTGGTGTGGAACCGAGTGGCCGAAACGTTGCTGGAGGTTGATGCCGAGGACGCGGTCGGCATGTTGCTCAGTGATCTACCGGTAAGCTGGGATACCAAGGTCGTCGACGACGCTGTCGACAGGTGCCGGGCGGCGAACCGACACATCCGCCTTGACGAGTTGCGATACAAACATGTTGATGGGACCGGGGGGTTCCTGGGGATCATGTTGACCCCGCTGTGCGACGAAACGGGACACGAGGGCAGCGTGCTCTTAATCGCGGCGGACGTCACCGATCGTCAGGTTCTCGAAGGGCAACTCGTCCAGGCTCAGAAACTGGAGTCGATCGGTCAACTGGCCGCCGGCATTGCCCACGAAATCAACACGCCCGCTCAGTATGTCGGTGACAACACACGTTTTCTGCGTGACGGCGTCGGTGATTTGCTGAAAGCGCTGGACCAGTGCAACGCGTTGATCGTACCAGCTGACGACGCGCCACTGCCGCACGAGGAACAGGCGGAACGATTCAAGGAGACCCTCCAGGAACTCGACGTGGCGTTTCTCAGAGAGGAGATACCCAAGGCGATCGAGCAGTCGCTCGAAGGACTCGATCGGGTGACGGGGATCGTCCGAGCGATGAAGAACTTCTCACACCCGGACGGTGACGAGAAGGAGGCCGTCGACCTGAACAAGGCGATTGAGAGCACGGTCACGGTGGCTCGCAACGAGTGGAAGTATGTGGCCGACTTGGCGATGGACTTCAATCCCGATTTGCCGCTGGTCCCGTGCTTTGCTGGTGACTTCAACCAGGTGGTTTTGAACATCGTGGTCAACGCGGCTCACGCCATCGCCGACGTCGTGGGCAAGAACAGCGGCGAGAAGGGCACGATAACGATCTCGACACTGAAGGATGGTGATTGGGCGGAGATTCGCATCCGCGACACCGGCGCGGGGATCAAACCGGAACATCGCTCCAAGGTGTTCGACCACTTCTTCACGACCAAGGCCGTGGGCAAGGGGACCGGGCAAGGACTGTCACTGGCGTATTCCGTTATCACCGAGAAACACGGAGGCACTCTGACACTGGAGAGCGAGACGGGCCGGGGAACGACCTTCATTATCCGGCTCCCGTTGGCGGCGTCCCTCAAGGCGACGGCGGAGGAGGGAGACGATGACCCCGGTCGTTGACGAGGACCGCAGTGCGCGCGGTGTTCGAACGCCCGAGATCGGGAGGCCGGTGATGAAGAAGATCGTGTTTGTCGACGACGAGCCCAAGGTGCTCGAGGGACTGCGCCGGATGCTTCGCCCGATGAGGTCGGAGTGGCAGATGTCGTTTGCCCCAGGTGGCGCCGAGGCGCTCGAGACCCTTGCTGCCGAGCCCGCTGACGTCGTTGTCAGCGACATGCGTATGCCCGGGATGGACGGTGCCCAGCTTCTCGCCGAAGTCAGGCGACGGTATCCGCAGGTCGTGCGCATCGTTCTCTCCGGGCACTCAGAAGAGGAGACCGTTCTGCGCTCGGTCGGCGCGGCCCATCAGTACCTGGCAAAACCCTGCGACCCGGATCTTCTCAAGAGCGTTATTGAGCGGGCCTGCGGTTTGCGCGAAGTGCTGACTCATGATTCCGTAAGGAAGACGCTCTCGCAAATGCAATCGCTGCCCAGCCTGCCTCAACTCTATCTCGACATCATGGAGGAGCTGCGGCAACCGGACTCGTCCGTCAAAGTCGCCGGAGAAATCATCAGCAACGATCTGGGCATGTCCGCGAAGGTGCTTCAGCTGGTCAATTCGGCGTTCTTCGGTCTGCGTCGAACGGTCTGCCATCCGTCGGACGCGGTGGCCATGCTCGGGCTCGACGCGTTGCAATCGCTCGTGTTGTCGGTCCACGTCTTCTCGCAGTTCGGCGAAGCGCGAAGGTCCGGGCTATGTCTTGACATGCTGCAAGACCACAGTCTTGCTGTCGGCAGTCTGGCAAAGCGCATCTGCGCGGCCGAGGAGTGCGATTCCGTGACCTGCGATCACGCGCTGACGGCGGGGCTACTGCACGATGCGGGCAAGCTGGCGCTGGCGATTCACGACCCGGCGCTCTACGGGCAAGCGCTGACGCTCGCCGACAGTGAGGGGATTTGTCACTGGGAGGCGGAACAGAGAGTGTTCGGTACGTCACATGCGGAGGCGGGCGCCTACCTCCTGGGCATTTGGGGACTGCCCGATCCCATCGTCGAGGCGCTCGTGTTCCACCACCGTCCCGGCGAGTGTCGCGCCGTGGAATTCACGCCGATGGCGGCCGTGCATGTCGCCAACGCCCTGGATCATGAAGGAGCTACGCAGGCCGATGGGCACCAGCCGAGTTGTGTCGACGGAGAGTTCCTGGATCGTCTTGGTGTGGCGAACAGACTCGAGACGTGGCGACAACTCCATCGGGCGCACGCGCGGGAAGGAGCACTGGGATGAGCGAAAAAGTGCTCTGTGTCGATGACGAGCCGAACGTCCTGCAGGGCTACCAGCGCCAGCTTCGCAGGCAGTTCCACATCGCCACTGCGTGCGGCGGCAGCGAGGGCCTGGAGGCGATCGCATCCGGCGGACCCTACGCGGTCGTGGTCAGTGACATGCGCATGCCGGGCATGGATGGTGTTCAGTTTCTGTCGGCGGTGCGACGGCGCAGTCCCGACAGCGTGCGCATGATGCTGACGGGCTGCGCCGACCAAGAGACCGCGATCGACGCAGTCAACGAAGGAAACATCTTCCGGTTCCTCACCAAGCCCTGCCCACCGGAGACCCTGGCCAAGGCACTGGCCGCAGGCATCGAACAACACCGGCTGGTGACGGTCGAGAAAGTGCTTCTGGAGAAGACGCTTCGCGGCGCGGTCAAGGTCCTCACCGACGTGCTGTCGCTCATCAACCCAACGGCGTTCGGGCACGCGTCGCGTGTGCGGCGACTCGTCCAACAGCTCTGCAGCAAGATGGAAGTCGACCAGCCGTGGCAGGCCGAAGTCGCCGCGATGCTCTCGCAGATCGGATGCGTGACCGTACCTCCGGCCACGTTGGACAAACTCTACCACGGACGGGCGCTCACGCCCGACGAGTCCCAAATGCTGTCGGAGCAGCCGGCCATCGGAAGCGAACTCGTGGCCAACATCCCGCGACTCGAACCCGTGGCGGAGATCATCGCCTACCAGCAGAAGGGCTATGACGGATCGGGTCTGCCGTCGGAAGGGCGGACGGGCGGAGACATCCCCCTCGGTGCGCGCATTCTCAAGGTCGCGCTCGACTACGACCGGCAGAAGTGGTGCGGATCGGCGGACACGAGGGCATTGATCGCTCTGCGCGAACACGCGGAGTTGTACGATCCCGAAGTGCTCGCCGTTCTGGAGTCCGTTATCGGATTCGAAGAGGCGCTCGCGATGCAGGAGGTGGGTCTGAACGACCTCACGACCCAGATGATACTCGCCGACGACATAACCACGACCGATGGGGCTCTTCTCGTGAGCAAGGGTCAGGAAGTTACCACCTCACTGCGACAACGGTTGAGGAACTTCGCCCACAACGGACGAATCGAGAAGAAGTTTCGCGTGCTCGTGCCGGGCGTAAGCCATACACGCATAGCCGAGCCGGCCGCGCGGTGATCATGATTGGGAGAGGATTACATGAGTCACATCGTTCTTCTGGTGGATGACGAACCCAATGTGCTGCACGGACTGTCGCGCGCATTGCGCCGGGAATCATACGAAATACTCACGGCGGGGTCGGCGGAGGAGGCTGGCGGAATCCTCGAGGAGAACCTCATTGATCTGATCATCTCCGATGAAGAGATGCCCGGGATGTCAGGCACCGAGTTTCTCGCGCGGGTTGCGGGCGAATACCCCGACATTGTTCGAATCGTTCTTACAGGACACCCGACGCTTCCGACGGCGCTCCGCGCCATCAACGAGGGCAAGGTTCATCAGTTCTTGACGAAACCGTGCAACGAGATCGACCTCGCCATCACCGTCAGGCGAGCGCTCGAGCAGAAGGACCTGCAGGAAAAGAGCCGCGCGCTGCTCGAAGTGACCAAGAAACAGTCCGCGCTCATCGAAGAGGCAAGAATGCTCCGGCGATTGCGGAACCACCCGCCGCGAGACACGTCCGCACCCATCGCGGGCGGCGTGCAGCCGGCAGCCGACCGCACGCTGGTGGAACAAATAGAAGATGAAATCCAAAGAGGCTCGGAGGTGCTCGAGCCCGGTTGGTTTACCACAGAGTACACCGAGACCACAGAGATCAGAGACAACGACGGCGGATAATGCCATCCGGGGGCGTCTGCGCCGACCGCAAGGGCGCACACGAACACACGTCAGTTGCCGTATTCCACGTTGTCGTGATCGGACCCGTGGCAGGTCATCGTGCAGGTGCCGGCCAAACGCCCGAGGTCGCGGAACTCGATTCGGGCGGTGCCGGTGAGAGGGCGAACGATCTCCAGATCGAAGTTGATGAGGTGCGTGTGGTCCGAGCCGGTCGAGGCGATGGGGTTGATGCCGTGCGCGTCGTGGCAGGTGGAGCAGGGCATGTTGTTGTCACGCACATGCAGACTGTGCGTGGGAAAGCTCTCGTCGTTGAGGATGCTCGCCCGCAGGTGACACTTGTAGCACAGCGCGTAATCGTACGCCGACTCAGACGCTCCGTCGCGAACGCTGTAGTTGCGCTCCAGAAGGAAGTCATACACCGAGCCGTGTGGACCGTCAGGACCGGCGCCACCGCCGCGCGAGCCGCGGTCGTTGTTGTGGCAGTCGGTGCAGCGGAGCAGCGTCGCCTTCGCAATGGTGGGGTCCAGGCTGACGGACTCTTCTCCGGCCGACGCCGCCGTCACCGGGTGATAGCTCGGGTTGGTGCCGCTGAACGCCAGCCGCAGGTTTGATTGCTCCGCCTGCCGCGTGATGCGGCGCGAGATCGGAACGGGTGCATCGCCGTGGCACCGGAAGCACACCTCGTACTCGAACGACGCCTCGCGCACGTGGCTGCCGCGCAGCGTGACCCCGGGAACGCCGCGCATGGTCGCCCCGATGGCGGTGAATCCAACCTGGTCCGACGGGGGATTGGATGCGTGGGGGTTATGGCAGTCAGAGCATTCGACGTGCGGGCGCGTGCCGGCCAGCATCTCCACCGCGTCGTGGACGCCCAGGTAGCGACGCGGATCGTGGCTGCTTGGCTTGTCCAGTTCCGCCTGGATGTTGAATCGGGCTCCCTGTCCGTTGTGGCAGTTCAGGCAGTTGTCCTCCTCGTGTCGGGAAATGAGCAGACGTTCGTGACCGCCCGCGGCATGGGTTCTGTGGCAATTGCCGCAGGCATTTTCTGCCACCGTGGAAAACGCCCAATCCTGACCGGCGACACTTGACAGGTCCTGACCGGAGGTTGCATGTGAGCAGGACAACCAGCCGTTCATATCATGGCAGGCTTTGCACAGCGCTCCGAACGCATCGTCGAGCGTGAGAAACTTGCGGTATTTGTTCTGATGCGCATCGTGGCACGCGGTGCACTGGAGCTCACTCGAAGCGTCGAGTTCGATCTCCGGCGGCAGCGCGCTCGGGCTCTTCAGTTGCCCGTCCGAGGCGGCGAGACCGGCCGTGTACTGAAAACTGATCGGGTGGTCGTCGGACAGGTCGGTCCCCAGGTTGGACAGACCGGCCGGAATGAAGTCGCCGCCGGACATCTGTATGCGCTGGGCGCGGCTGAGGACGCGACCGAGGGCGATGGTCCCGTCGTGGCAACTGAGACAGAGCTTGCTTGCGCCCGTGGGTTGTCCGGCAGCGGCGTCAAACGTCGACGATCGGTAGATTCGATAGTTGGAGATGGAGAAGTCGCGATTCCACAGCGGCTTGGCTCCGCCGGTGTTGTGTGGCGCGTGGCAGAAGATGCACACCTGTTCTTCCGTCTCGGCTCGGGTCTCTCCGGGACCGCTGATCGAGAGATTATGCACCGTATCGACGACGCGCTGCTGGGCGCGCGCCGCGAGCGGGAGCGAGATTATCGTCACCGTCAAGACACCAACGAGGGCGCGATGTGATGTAGGGCTCATGATCTTCAAAAACCTCGCTTCACGTGCACGAACAGGGCGGACGATTCATTGCGCGTGAAGTCGTCCTCGTAGTCGTTCAACTCGAAGCTTACCTTGATCTCGGTCGCTCGGACAAACCACTCCAGCGAAACCTCGACGTCGACACCATCTGTGTCGCGAGAGGCGGAGTCCTCCCCCGTTCGGTAGAGCACGGCGCCTTCGATCGTCAGATTGGGCGCGATCGGATGCCGGTGCCTGCCCTCGAGGGTGAGTAGTCGAACTTCGCGCACGCTCGGCGCGCGATGCATCGTATCCGTCCAGCGGGCGTTCATGCTCGACTGCGCGCCGGATCGGAATCGGTACGTGTAGGACGCCCCGAGGCGCGAGCTGCGGAACGGGTTGATCGTTGAATCGCGATCCTCGTACTCGGCGAAGAGGCTCAACGCGGACTTGCGAAACTCGACGCCGAGCGTGTGGGCTTCGATGTCCTCGGCGATGGCGCCGGTCGCATCGTTGGGTTCGAGCGTTTGGTCCTGCCATTCGAAGCGGTAGTAGGGCATCAGGCCGAAATCGAATTCCTGCTGAATGCTGAGGTTGTGCCGCACGGTGTCGAGGTCGAAGTCGCCGCCGACCGTGAACAGGTAGCCGGTGAGCACCGTCTGACCGTCGGCGATGCGACCGGTCGGCACACGCAGTATCTCGACGACGTTGCCGATGCTCCGCACGGTGTAGTCCTCTCCGCGCCGGAAAAACGTCACGCCGTCCTCCGCACGGAGCGTGATGGACGTGATCACGATGTTGGCATTGGTCAGCGTGACGGGAGCGGGGTCGCGGAAGGCGTGGGACTCGTCGATGATCTCGGTCGATCGCTCCCCGCCTCGGCTCTCGTTTCGGTCGGCACGGAAACCGTAATTGGCACGCAGGAGCCCCCATCGATTGGTCTTGTGGTAGTTGAGCAGTGCCTGACCTCCCAGCCGCGTGATTTCGAGGTCCGGTTTGAACTTCTGCTTGCGGACAAACCCGCGGAGTTGCAGGGTCTGGCTTTCAAACAGTTTGTGCCGCAGCGATCCGGCGAAACGCAGCGACCGCTCTTCGACTTCGGGCACGTCGCTCGTTCGCCCCGCGCGGGTGCGGTCCAGCATCTCGAATTCGTACCGGGATTCGAGCGTTTCGGAGTGTTCCAGACGCAAGTCCTCGCGCCAGCGCCGTCGTTCGATGTCGATCGTGCCGCGTTGGTCGAGGTAGTGCAACTCCGATCGCAGGCGGTGCTGATGTTGCGCGCCGAACTTCAGGTCGTGGGTGAGATTCAATTCGTCCGCGTCGTAATCGAGATCGAACGGTCGTTCGCTCACCGACTGCCGCTCGTAGTCAAACGAAATCTTGTGGTGGTCGTTGAAGTGGTACGCGGTCTCGAATCGCAGCTCGGTGTTCTGCTGTTTGCCCGGCCGCTCGCCGTCCCCGCCGGCAAACAGCGGGTCGAGCGTGGCTTCGGTGTGGTTGAACTGCAGGCTGGTCGGTGTCTTCTCGCTGACGTACTGCCAGGTGAACCCGTAGCTCGTCGTGGTGGTTTCCAGGCTCGGAAGAAACGGACGGCTGACGAAACCGCGACGGCGATGGGCGAACAGCGTCGCCGGCGTGTTCCGCTTCTTGAACAACCGGGCGTCAAAGTCGAATTCCAGAACTTCGCCACTGCTCGCCGCGCTCCGCCGGCGACCGTCAACCTCGTCCTCGAACCGTTCCTGTACCAGCCCGAACAGTCCGCCGAGCCCGAACTCGAACAGATTGGGATGAAGCACCGATCCGTCCACGTCGAGGCGGACACTCTCCTCGAAGATGGATTCCTCCGAACGCGTCTTGCTCCTCGTGGTCTTGGTACTCAGCTCGCGCTCCTGCCGCCGGGTGACGAATTCGACATACCCGCCTACGTCCGTCAGTTCCAGTGTCTTGATGCCGTACGTTGCGTCCTGCGATGACACGCACCCCGCGACACACACGGCGCCCGCCAAGCCCATGACGAAACGGGTGATCCAACGGCGCGCGCAGCGACGACCGCCGGTGCGGTGCATCTCACAGCGGATCTGTTTGCTGTCCTCGTTCAACGGTCAACACGAATCACGGAGCGCTGTCCGACTCGGCCTCGGCTTTGGGCAGAAGGAAGAACCGCTTGTCGCCGCCGTGTGGATCGTGACAGTCAATGCATCGCTCCTCCTCAATGGTGGCATGATGTTCATCGGTCGAAAGCGTGCTCTTCTCATGACATTCGAAGCACAGGCTCTGCGCGTCCGTCTTGAGTATCTTCTCGTGCACCGACTTGTGGTAAACGTGACACGCCATGCAGCGCTCGACGGCCACCGGTCCGTGTGTGAACTTCTTCTTCGGCGGCTTGTCCGGATGGCAAGACCGACACAGGCCTTCGCGGGCGGTCTTGAGCAGTCTTCCGCCGTTGGCGACGTGACATTCACCGCAGCGGTTGTCCCTGAAGGCGGGGTGGAGATAGACCTTCTTCGCCACTCGGCGGGGAGTCGGACTCCCCGCGTCGCCGGCCACGCGAGTTCCAGGCGCATCGACCTCCGGGGCCGTCAACTCGCCGCCCAGCGGCGGCACACCGTCGTAGAGGAAGACGAGCATGCGGTGGACGTTGTCGCGCGAACACGCGGTCACAACGGCGAGCGCGCCGAGCGCTGCTGCCAGGAGAATCATCAGGGCACGTTGCGTGCGGCGCCGCCTTCCATCGATCCGCTTGCAGACGCGACGCGCCGACATGACTCACTCCCGTCGACTCGGCGGCTCACGGTCACCCACGTCGCCAGGGACCGTCGCGCTTTCGGGCGGTGACCCGGCGGACTCTCCGTCCGGCTGACCGCCCAACGACGGAAGCTCCGCGATGCGCGCCTGCGAGATCTGAAACCCATCCGGGAACGCGCCGAACGCGTAGACGCTGATCAAATGGCGGCCGAACTGACTGCTGACGAATAGAAGATAGTCGACGTCGAACTCTTCGTGGATGAACTGCTTGAAATAGGGGATGGACGTTGCGTCAACGGCGATACCGGCCGGGAGAACGAGTGCGCCCGGCATTCGGCCGCTCCCGCCGAAGTGCATCAGCGTCAGTCCCTCGGCGTCGAACATCTGGACGATCTCCGTCGCGGCGTCCGCGACGTACACGATGCCGTCCGGACCGACGCGAAGACCACGCGGACGACCAAACTGCCCCAGCATGCGTCCCGCCTCCCCGCGCGTCCAGACGGGTACGCCCTCTCGCGTCAGCTTCTGGACGCGCCAGTTCAGCGTGTCACTCACATAGAGATAACCTTCGGGTCCGAAGCACAGGCTATTGGGTATCTTGAACTGCCCCGGCTCCTGACCGGGTTCGCCCATCGTCCGGAGCACGCTCCCCGTCTTGCGGTCCAGGACCACGATCTGGCAGGTATCGTCGTTGTCCAGCACAAAGAGCTCGTCCCCCCAGATCGCCACGTCGACCGGGTGGCACGGCTTGGGAATGTCCATGGCCGTCACGTACGCGTCTTCGGGCCCGAACACGACAATCTGCTTGCGCACCGCGTCGGCCACGAATTTGTATCCCAGCGGATCGATTGTCAGGTGGATCGGCTTGCGGAGTTTCCCCGGACCGCGCAGCCCGATCGCGTCGAAAGTGCGGTCCCGGAAATTCAGCCGGCACAGCCCCGGGATCTTCGTGTCGCAGATGTAAACGACGCCATCGCGCGCCGCGAGGCCGTAAGGTTTGTCTATCCTCGGACGATCGACGGGGTCGTCGCCGAACGCGAGCTTAACGACTCCGCTGACCGGACCCTCCGCCTGCTCCGCTCCGCTGGCCCACGTAAGAAACTGGACGCGCGGTGCGGCCGGCGGCGGCGGAAAGACCATCAGAGGCGTGTTCGATTTGCCGGACGTGCTGCAGCCCACGGCCAGAGCGGGAAGGAAGAGACACAGACCCCTCGCCACGGTGCCGCGACGTACCCGCTCAGATGGATGTCGACCGTGATCGCGGTGCATCTACGTGCACCTTACCTGTCATGGCACTCCAGGCAAAGGGCACTTCCCTCGGCTGTCTGGCGCAGGAACATACCGAGCGAGTTGTCGTGGGCGTTGTGGCAGGACGTACACTCGACGCGATCGACGCCGTTGATGGTCACGACCTTGACGCCCGTAAACGTGCTCTTGTCGTTGTAGCCCGTCAGATCCGGCGGCGGATACTCGACGCCGATCGGGTGATCGTCCGTCAGGTCCGTGCCGAGATTGCTCGGTCGATCCGCGGAACTGACCACGTTGCCGAAGAACTCGTCGTTGCCGCCGAAGTCGTCGATGGCCGTCGCGCCGTCGTGGCAGCTCAGACACAACTTGCTCGGACCTTCCGGCTGCCCGCCCTGGTTGCCGGCGGCCGTGGTGTACATGTCGAAGGTCTGGTCGGTGATCGCGTGGTTCCACAGCACCTCGCTCTGACCGTTCTCCACGGAGCGGGCGTTGTGCGGCGTGTGACAGGGGAGGCACACGCGGTTCTGCGGGATCACGACCCCCCACACATCCAGCGTGGACAGGTTGTGCGGCGTGTTGATCACCTTGGACATGTCTTGTGCCGTCGCGCCGCTCGCGAGCATCACCACGAACACCACCGCAAGTCCTACCGTTGCGCGTTTCATCTGATCCTCCATCACGCGGTCGGCGGTCAACCCGAACACACATGCCTAACGGGCTGAACCGCGCATGTCCGTTCGCCCGGCACGAGCGCACGCGCGAACCTTCGGTTAAGATTCTAACCGGTTTAGGCGGCGACCTCAACACTCTGCCGAGGCAATCGCGATGTCGGCTGCCACAGGATTTCTTGGTGTCGAAACGGAACCCGATGGGTGGGCGCTATCCCATATCGTGACAGGTGAGGCAGAGTTTCGAGTCTTGAACGGGAACGCTCAAGAGGGAGGGCGTTGCGGCGTAGAGGTCGTGGCACGAGATGCAACTCACCCGGCCGTCGGGAAGAAGAACGTGCGCCGGCACCAGGCTCGCCGGCCGAAGCGGCGAAGCGTCCTTGGGGCGTGACATTCTGTCATATCGGACGCCCACCGGATGGTCGCGGCGTTTGTCGCCGACGTAACCCTTGGTGCCGGACCACGTCGTGAGGTTCTTCGATTCCGTTGCCGTCGCCCCGTCGTGGCACGACAGGCACTGTCGCGTGCTCGCGTCGAGCGCTCGGCCGCCACCGCGAGAGGATCGGTCGTCGTCGGGCACGTGGGCGATGCCGACGGCCAGCCAGTGGATCGAGCGGACGGAACCGGAAAGTGTCGTGTCATGACACTTCGTGCAGAATTCTGCACCGGGCGTGCCGGTTTCTCGCAGCTTCGCGTCGAAAACCCCCTTTTTCTCGGGGATTTTCGTGTGGCAGGTCAGGCATGTAATCGCGCCGCGTCGATCGAGGGGCCAATGTGCCGGCACGACGACTGATTCCGTCGCGACGACGCCCACCGGGTGGTTCCTGAGCCCCGGTCCGTCGCCCGGTTCGCCCGCGGCGGCTGCGACGATGGCGACAAATGGAGCCACGGTCGCCACGCGGCGCGCATAGGTAGTCTGCATCGTCATCGCCATGATCCCGAACGCCGAAGGCCCCGGCGGCGCACCGGCCCGCCGTGAAGGCGCCTTCCATTGACTGATCGGCCTGATGGCGCGGTGCCGTTGGTAAGCGCGCCATGCACCGAGAATATGGCCGTTCGCGCAGCCGGAGCGGCGACGTGTTATGCGGACGCGGCGAACGGGTGGCTTTGGTCTTGCGGTCGCACAAGCGGGATTCCGGCTGTACTGCACACGGCGTTTTTCGACGGAGGACGGGGCGCGCCGGCCGTGACCGATGCCCATTAATTCGCTATACTAAACAAACTGGGAGGGCAGGGGACGCTCGGTAGTCGTTCGAGCGCGCAGACGCGCGCGTCAGCGAGGTCGCGAAGATGGCATGCGTAACGGTGATCGTCGGTCTGATGACCGCGGGGCAGATGGGGCTCCTGCCGCATCTCGATTCGTATACCCAAGAGCTACGCGGACCGGCGAGGCTCGCGGTCGCGCCGGACGACACCCTGCTCGTCGCCGATCCGCTCAACAGGCACATCGTGCTGTTCGACGCGTTCGGTGAGTTTGCGGGCACGTGGTCCGTTCCGGAAGTCCCCGTAGGCGTGGCCGCGCACCCCGACGGGCGCATTTTCGTTTCCCTGCGCGAGACACGGGCGGTGGCGATCTACGACAGTGGATTCAACTTCATCGAGTACCTCGGTGCCGGCAATCCGCTGGTTCCGTTCATCGGACCAACCGACATCGACATTGCGAGCGACACGGGGCGCATTTACGTCGTCGACGCCGATGCCGACAGGGTCTACGCCTTCGAGAGCGATGGCTCGTTGGCACTGATCCTGGGCGCACGCGGCAGTTGGCCCGGTGAGTTTCTCTATCCCGGTGCGATCGCGATCGACGAGTCGCGGCAGCGGATCATCGTGGCCGACCACGACAACTTCCGCGTTCAGATGTTCACGACCGCCGGCGTGTTCATGCAGCAATTCGGCGAGCGCCTGACGTCCTCCGGTGGCAGCGCTGAGGGTTGGATGCCGCGACCCGCCGGGTTGGCCGTCGACGCGGACGGTATGACCTTCCTCAGCGATGCGCTCATGGGCACCGTGCGCATGTTCGACCCCGGCGGCGCCGAACTGGGCAAGGTCGTTGAGCATGGCGACGCGCCGGGCAACCTGCGCGCAGCCTGCGACGTGGCGTTGAGCAACGACGGCACACGCCTGTATGTGGTCAGCAGCAACAGCTCGCGCGTCGAGGTGTTCGACGCGACCGGCGCCCTCGCCGAGTGCAGCCAGCTCGCCCCCGAGCCTGTTGCGGGCAGACCGTCCAAGGCAACCGGTGTCCGTGCCGGGCGGCTTGCTCGGCGGGCAGCCACTCCGTCCGATCGAGTCTCGCTGCCGGAGTTGTTCACCATCGATGGAATCGGGTCTTTCCCCGAAGCGTTGCTGGCGGGGTGGGACGGTCCCCACATCGTCGAGGACAGACCGGACATCTGCTGGCCTTGTCACGGAATCACCGGTCAGCCCGGCGGACACGCCGGAACGGTTGAGGGTCAAGCCGCGCTCTGCACGTCGTGTCACAACACCGGCGGACGTGCGTTGAGAATAGCCATCAACGAGAGCGGTCTCTCAGATCCCTTCGGCACGAACCCGGGCGCCGACGATGGGCGCGGGCGCTCGCACGCGTGGGGCGTCCCGGCGGTCAACCCGGCGGCCGACGCGGTCGGTCCGGTCCCTGGCGGGGCGATGGCCATGTACCTCGACGGCGAGGGTCGCATCAAGTGCGCGACGTGTCACAATCAGCACAACAGCGAGCAAGGCCAGCCCTACCTGCGACGGAGCAATGATACGGACCAGATGTGCAAGGAGTGCCACGCGCCGCGCGACCTCGGTCCCGGCGACGGTGGCTCCCACGCAGTCGGTTTCACGTATCCCGCGGGTCAAGGCGAGTACCCGGTCGAAAGCGAGTTGGCCTCCCTGTTCATTAAATCCGGCAACGTCGAGTGCATGACCTGCCACGCGCCCCACGGCGCGGACTCCGGCGGCGCCAACAATGGCGACGGTGACGGCATGCTGCTCCGCGAGGCCAACAACGAGATACTCTGTCAGGCTTGCCACACCGAGCACCTCACGCACGACGCCGTCGGCGACTGGCAGCCCACATGCGGCGACTGCCACGACATTCACGATCCCGGCAGCGACAACGTCAACCTCATCGCACAGGAGGTCAACGGTCTGCCGGTCAGCTACGGCGGGGACGCGGCCGCCTGCGACGGCGTCTCCGATTTCGTACACGGCGTCTGCGCGCCCCCGGCGTACGACGGAATCTGCGAAGTCTGCCACACGACGACTGCGTTCCATCGAAACGACGCCACCGGCGATCACCAACACCACACGCAGATGCGCTGCACGGTCTGCCACCCGCACGGCAGCGGGTTCCTGGCGTCGGCCGCGTCATGCACGACCTGCCACGGGGAGCCGCCCAACGGAACCGCCTATCCGAACCGCTCCGGATCGCACGCCGTGCACTTCACCGGCGCGAACGGACCGGGCGTCACCGAATGCACGACCTGCCACGCCTCCCCTGACACCGCGTCGCACATGAACGGTGTCCCGAGTTTCGCTTCCGGCAGCGACATCAACTTCGACGGTAACATCGACCTCGTCGAAGCCGACGTCTGCGAC
>JAJDDR010000065.1 GCA_029260255.1 Phycisphaerae bacterium | reverse complement strand
TCCGACGATAACCCAGTCAACTCCGTCGAGTTCAAGGTCGTCAAGCGGTCCAATGAGAGGCTCGCAGGATAGGAACCTGACCGCGGCGGGGATTGTCTTGAGATCGGCGATGCGGAACGCGGCCCGCGTGTCTTCAACGCTTACGCCCATCCACACGTTGTTCGGCCACGGCAACCCAGCTGCCAACTGGCTGAGACGACCGCTGCGCTTGGTCAAGATCTGAAAAGTGTGTTGGGGACACTGCTCCATCGTTCGGAATACTTGTTGGATGAAGGAAACGGGAACGTCCTCGTGAAACAAATCGCTCATCGAGTTGACAAACACTACGCGCGGCCGTTTGAAGCGGCGTGGGACATCGACGAGGTCGTGGTGTAACGTCACGCGAAACTCGTTGGCGTACCGCGCGTTGCCCATCGCCTTGAGGCGACGGGCCATGCGTTCGGCGTAACAGTGGCGACACCCCTCGCTCACCTTGGAGCAACCGGTGACCGGATTCCAGGTCATTTCCGTCCATTCGATCTTGGACATGGGCGCTCAATCACCTCTCTATGGCTTCAGAAGATCGTTAGCGATTCGCACCGCTGTTGAGGCTCCTTTGGGGTTCCCGGCCGCGAAACACAGCAAGTATATAGGTGTGTACGTCGAGTTGTGCAACCGCAGCGGCTTCTCGGCAACCTGCGTGAAGATTGACTTCAGCCTGTTCACAAAGAACTCGGCGATGGAGTCGAAGGTCGCCGACTTCTCTTCGCTGCCCCCAACGTCGAACAGATCCAGCTGGTTCTGTTTGCGATAAAACGCTGGCTCCCATTCGGCCGTTCCAAACGTCTCTGTCAGCCTCTCAGCCCACAAGGGTGGAGGTGGTCCATGTTTGGTCAGTAACCGATTCACGGCCATCCCGAGCGGGAAGAGCAGCCACAAGTCAATCGCTTGCGTTCTTGCGATGGTTTCGAGAAGCGTCCAACGAACTTGCATACCGTACGGGTCTAGAAAGACAACGGCACGGTGGCGTCGCCAATCCGTTTCGGTACACCACTGCTCCAGGAGGTCATTGGCATCTCCCCGTCTGATATCGACCGATCCTTCCTTGTTGGAAAACGTCTTGACCAAGGCGGTCAGTTCCTTCACGTGACCTGCACCGTGTTCCATGAAGAGATAGCGATTAAAACCCGGCTCTACTTCGAGCGCGATTCGCGCGCTTCCTTTCTTGTATGCTTCGGCATCCGCGCTCTCGACAGAATCGAAGAGTCCCCCCGAGGCGGTGTCTCCAGCCGAGTCGACGCGGTGGCCCGTCCCCGCAAAGGCATCCACATAAATCGTTGTGAAGGACCGCGCCTGTGGGTTGCGCGTGAAGATCAGCGTGTAGGCTTCCAAGTACTTCCGAACGCGATTGAGTTTCTCCGCGGTCCAATCGCCGCCGAACTGGTGTTTTGTCATGGCAGAATCCAATCTCGTGGTTCGCAATCCCCATGCACCAATGTTACCGCAATCGTACTGTATGGCTAACAAAAACCAAACATTTCTGGAGAAAAGCGTCACCGTGGCGGCGCGGGGGAGCTACGAGAGTTTCCCGCAGACACTCCTGCACGGCCGAAATGAGGTGGAACGCGGTAACTCGGCGGGAGGCCACCCCCGCGGTGGAGCCCCGAAACAGTGGGGAGCGACTTTCAGAATCAAGCACAGCGCCTCGCGATGAAGCGAGCGAGGCCTACCGCTCGCGCTCCAGGAAGGCGAAGCTCGTGTCGATGGGCTTATCCAGACTGCGGGCCTCCATGACAAACCTGTCGAGCGCGCCATCGTCCTTGATCGCCAGTCGGGTCTTCAGTTCCTCGGAGTCGGGAAACGCGGCCAAGCCGTCGCGCCAGACCTTCCGGGCGGCTGAGTAACTCTTGTTCTTCGAATGCGCGTCGCCGAGCGCGACGCACAACCGCTCATGATAGGGTTCCTTCTTGCCGCCGGACTTCTGCATGTTAAGGCAGCGCTCGAAATCCGCGATGGCGTCGCCCGAGTGTCTCAGCATGCGTGGCCAATGGAGGTGGTTCATCCCGCGCGCGTAGTGAACGACCCATGAAGAGCCGTGCCGCTCGAGGGCGGCGTTGAGCACGTCAAGGGCCTTGTTGGCGAGCGTGCCCTTGCTCACGACGGCGGCGAGCCCGCCGCACGTTGGGATCTTGTCCACATAAGCCCCCGCCAGCGATACGCGCGGCTGGAGTGCGTCGGGGTGGTCCTTGGACAACTTCGCGAAGAAGTCGATCGATCGATCGTGCTTATCCCACGCAACGCACTTGGCACGATAGGCGTCGGACATCGCGTACTGCTCCGGTTTCGTTGCGATCTCCGACTCAAGACGCGACAGAAAACGCTCGATTTCCTCCGGGGAAGCATCGATCTTCTTCGTCTGCCGCGACCGAACCCGCGACTTGGGGCTGGCGATCTGCACCATCGACTGGGCGACGTACTGCGCGGGATCCTGCCTGATCGTCAGAATCTGATCGGCGGGGATGTTCTCAAGGTACTGCAGCCCGCCGTCAGGCCAGCGTATCTCGATCAGCTTGGCCGCACTTTCCGCGCCCAGACCGAAGTGCAATCGCGGGTCACTCTGTCCACAGTAGCCGTTCCCGCCGTCGCGTTCGCGAATCTGTGAGCCGCTGTCGTTGACCAGCGTGACACGCGTACCGATGCCGTCCCGGTTCACCTCGGTGGCGGAGTCGATCTGAAGGACGACGGTCAGACGGTGGTTCGCGTTCTTGGAGTCGTTGCGGAACAGTTGCGGCGCCTGGTCCTGGTTGGCAACAAACAGATCCACATCGCCGTCGTTGTCGTAGTCGAAGCAGACCACGCCGCGCCCGTCGCGATCGCTGTCGAGTCCGACCTCTCGAGCACGCTGCGTGAAGGCATCGAATCCGTCGTTCCGCCAGAAACGGAACGGCTCGTACCCGGAGAACGAGCGATCTCCGATGGTCGGCCAGTTCCGCGCCTCGGCCGCGTCCTCCCCCAGCACCGTCCACGACGCCAGGTCGAACCAGTAGTTGCCGGCGCCGGCGCTGATGAAACCGTTCACCGCCAGCAGATCGAGGTCGGCGTCGTTGTCATAGTCGAAGAATTTCGCGCCCCAACCCCAGCCGCCGTTGTACGTTCCCGTTTCAGTCGAGATATCCGTGAAAGTGACCAGCCCATCCGCGTTGGGACCGTTGTTGTGCCACAGCATGTTCCCCTCCTGGAGGTACTCCGCCGTGGTGATGTTGGCGACGTAACCGTCCAGCCAGCCGTCGTTGTTGAAGTCGCCGAAGTCGATGTTCATGCCTTTCTTCGTGTCAAACCCGATGGCGTCGTTCGACACGTTGGCGAATGTCCCGTCGCCGTTGTTGTAGAAGAGCTGATCCGGACCGAAGTCGTCGGCGCAATACAAATCGGGCCATCCGTCGTTGTTCACGTCCGCCGACCCGACGGCCAGCGTCCAGCCCGGATCGTCAAGCCCGAGCGAAGCCGCCACCTCAACGAACGTGCCGTCAGCCTCCTGGCGGTAGAGGTAGTTGTTGCCGCCGTTGCGGGCACGCTCGAAGTCCTCGTGCATGATGCGCGTGCTGTCGAGATGCCACAGGTCGATCTCGTCGAAGTAGTTGCCGACGTAGATGTCGAGCCGACCGTCTCGGTCGTAGTCAAAGAAAATGGCGGCGTTGCCATTCGCCCAGTCGATTCCCGGCGACCCGTCGCGCCTGTGAAAGTGCATGTCGGTCACATCTGAAAACGTGCCGTCACCGTTGTTGCGAAGCAACACGTCGTTGCCCCACCGCACAACGTAAAGATCGCTCAGACCATCGTTGTCGTAGTCGCCCCAGACGCAGTCCATGCTCGTGCCGTGATCGCCGTTGAGATCGGAAACTCCCGCGGGTCCAGCAACGTCGGTGAACGTTCCATCTCCGCGATTGCGGTAGAGGTGGTTGGGCGTTCCCTTTCGCGAGTCTACGACGTACAGATCGATCCAGCCGTCGTTGTCGAAATCGCCGGCGCACGCGGCCGCACCGACGCTGGCGACCCATGCGTTGATGTTGTCGAGCTTCGCGTCGAGTTGCGGCTTGTGGTGCTCGTGAACGATGCCCGCCGCAGCGGTCACGTCAACAAACGCCTTGGCCGGTTCCTCCAGGCTGCGGCTCCCGCCCACTTTCCCTTCTGACTTCTCTGACTTCGAACAACCGGCGCAAGCGAGTACCGCACCCAGACCCAGCGGCACGCCCGCATGGAAACCTCTACGAGTCATTACGAGAATCACCCCACTCGATCGGCCTCCCGGCGGCCGGACCCCGACCAACTCCGCACGTCATTGCACGTGGAGATTGTAGCGCCGTCTGGAGATTCGGCTACCCCGCGAATGCAGCCGAGGGAGCGGGAGAGTCGCGTGACGGTCCGACTGACGCACCGGCGCGGTCCTGACGGCCCATCCGCTTTCAAAGACCTGCCGTTCTAACACGTTGTCCATCATTGAGAACAATTGGGGGGGCATCGTTTTCATCGTGCTCGACCGATCGGCTACCGATAATCTCCTTGGAACCGC
Organism: Phycisphaerae bacterium; assembly: GCA_029260255.1. Lineage (GTDB taxonomy): Bacteria > Planctomycetota > Phycisphaerae > UBA1845 > UBA1845 > OFTM285. The sequence goes on along the minus strand of JAJDDR010000065.1, from coordinate 29,147 downwards.
CTGCGGATTAGCCTCTGGAACCAGCTCATGGATCACCGTCAACCTCGTGTCGTGGTAGCAGTCCCTTCGACAGGCTCGATGCACCAAGCGTGCGCGGAATCCTCGCGAGCGATGATGGCAGCGACTTGTGGCGCCGAGCGGGTCGCCTTCTGGTGGGACAACGACCATCCGCACGACCGCTGTCGAAACGCGCTGATCGAGCGCTTCGTGAACTGCCCCGAGTGGACGCACCTGCTGTTCGTCGACACCGACGTCACGACCCAACCTGACACATTGGATCGGCTCCTGGCGCACCGTGTGCCGATCGTCTGCGCGCCCGTCCCGACCTTGCATCGACGCTACGGTCCGCCGGATGAAGAACGCGGAGTAACCGTCGGGACGAACATCATGGTGCATGACGATCCGGCGCTGCGCGGAACGGCCGTCGCGCCCGAGAGGCCGGATGCGGGCTATCGACGCATGGACCCGGATGATTTTCCGCCGGGGTTGTTCACGTGCGACGCCACCGGACTGGGGTTGTGCCTGATCCAGCGAGAGGTGTTCGAGCAAATCGACCGGCCGTGGTGTTCGTTCGTCGGGCAATTCGAGGGCGAGGTGATCGGCGAGGACGTCTACTTCTTTCGCAAGGCGCGCCGCGCGGGTTTTGAGATCGCCGTCGACCAGCATGTCGTCGCGGACCATCTCAAGCAGATCGATCTGACCCATCTCGATCTGCTGTACAGCGACCGCATTCCGGTGTCGCCGTGGCCACGGCTGCAGGCGCCCGATGATTCAAGCCCCGTGTTCGTCGCCGTACGCGTCCCGCGTACCGGCTGGCTCGGAATGCAATTGGTCGAGCGCCTGCAAGAATGGGAGCGCGAATGCGGCGACCGTATCCAGATCGAAAAGGTACACTCGGACACGGTCCGCGGCTGTTTCGTTGATATCGCGGCGCGGATCAGGAGCCTCGATCCGCGGTTCCAGCGCGTGCTCGTAATCGGTGACGACATTGTCCCTCACGGCGCGGTCTTGGGCTTGCTGGCGTCCGTCGATGCGCCGATCGTGTCCGCGCTTACGCGGAACCTGATCGATGGCAGAATCTGCTGGTCATATTGGCGACCCGACCCGGTAAGCGGCGCGTTCGTCGCCCCGCAGAACATCAAGCTGCCGCAGTTGAAAGAGCCCTTCTCCGTCGCGTCGGTGGACCTCGGATGCGTCCTGGTTCGCCGCGATTCGTTCTTGCATGTTGAAGAAGTACTACGGCACCTCGATCATCGTCCGAGCACGGATCTTGACTTCGCGCATCGCTGGTGCGGCGCGGTCGCCCGCGCGACGGGCACGCCTCCCGTTGTCGTCCCAATGACCGTAGAGCGGCGGTGTGAAGTCGGTCTTCAAGGATTGCTCCAAATCAAAATGACGCTAAAGTCCCGACTCGGCCGGGAGCCGGGGCGGGTCAACGCGCACTTCGCATCCGCCTGAGCAAGAAGGCCTCGTCGCTCCATCCGCGGAGGCGTTGGTGTGCCCCTTGCTCAGGGGCGTAGCAGGCTGCGATTTCGGCCCCATAAGCATGCACAACACGTGGGCGTTCCGAACCGGCACAAAGCAAAACTGTAAACTACTACCAAAAAAGAACTTAACGATTATAGACATTGGTCATGCATGACTTGAAAGATCGACGCAGGTTCGATATATTTGGTTCCTGGCGAGGAAGTGCGAAAGAAGCCTCCCCGCGTATTGGTATCCGTCGGTTCACGATTGGCATGCTGGGTGTGCGCCAGGACTGGGCGGGTAAGAGGAAAAGCGTCCTACACAATCACTCTGCATGCGGTCGCACTTGGTGGGGAGCGACCGTCGGCTCGAATTCACAGTGATCGTACTTGTGGCTAGCGACGCTTGACCCCGGCAACACGACGCCCGCGACACCGACATGGGTAAGTGCGGCGCGCCATGCCAACGGCCGAAGAGAAGGGTTTGCATGATCGCACTCGTACTGTGGTTCGACCGACGGGCCGTCCTTCGCTTGAGTCTCTTCGCTTGGCTCGTAGGCTCGGCCGCCCATCGGTGCCTTGCGCAGCGCACCGCGGATCTCGACTGTGAAGGTGGCGTGTCGAGCATCGTCGACGGCGTCGCGTGCCAGGACGACTGGAGTGATGAAATCAACGAGGTCTGCGCGGACACGCTCAACAACCACCCGGCGCCGCCCAGCGGCGCCGGTAGTGCTAGAATCGCGATGATCGAAATGCCGACACGTCGCGCGCGGAAACTCAAGATCGCGCTCGAGCGAGCCGGCAGTCGCTCCACCGAACTCGCTGTGGTCGGTTTGGACGAGAGCCTCGACCCGTCGATCGTTGCATTCGGCAGCGTGACGGTTCGCGTGCAATCATTGGAAGTGTATTCTGCTCCGCCGGTCGATAGAGCCGATCTATCCCCGAACACCGGACGGAGTCAATCGTTGGGAGCAGGGAAATGAACAAACCGGGAAGTGACCGCCGCGGAGCATTGACCGGTGTCACCGCTCCCGGCCGTGTATTGGTTTGGAATGAACTCATGATGATGAATAGACCATTGGTCCGGATGTGCGTGCTGTGTATCGGGTTGGCCACCGTCACCGCAGAATCGGCGCTGGCGCAGACCATTGTCCGCATCGCTCCCATCGTGAAGCAGACGGCCACCCCAATCGGCAGTGAACGCTTCGCCGGCGTAACGCCTCCGACGTCGGCCGTGCGCGTCGCCCCGTTGTCCACGTTCTACGTAGAGATATGGGCAACAAATGTGGGCGCGCCGCTGGACGGACTTGCTTGCGCCTATGCCAACGTGCTCTACGACCGTACCGACCTGATCGATGCGGTGGCGCCGATTCAGGACAGCAGCCTCTTTCCCATCAATGCCGTTGCGCCCGCAATTAACGATGTGACCGGAACCGTCTCGGACGTCGGCGGATGCCAGACCGTTCCCGCGATCCCCGGACTCGGCGTCGCGGAGTGGGTGCTTGTGGAGCGCATCCAGATGAGCGCCCTCACGCTGGGCGGTCCCATCACCGTCAGCGCGGCTGACAACAACAACCCCTTTGCGGGCACGTCGATTCTCGGCCAGCTCAACAACACCAATCCGGCAAACATCGAGTACCAAGTGCGCGTATTCCAAGTAGCCGAATGCACGATCAACGCCGACTGCGGCGACGGCGTTGCCTGCACGATCGACACCTGTACTGCCGGAGTATGTACCAACGCACCGACCAACAGCCTGTGCGACGATACCCTGTTCTGCAACGGCGTCGAGACCTGCAGCGCACTGCTCGACTGCCAGGCCGGCACGCCGCCGACTCTCACTGACGGCGTAATCTGCACCGACGACACCTGCGACGAGCTCCTGGACGTCATCGTCCACACGGTCAACAACGCCAACTGCGACGACACTCTGTTCTGCAACGGCGCCGAAACCTGCGACGCCCTGCTCGACTGCCAAGCCGGCACCAATCCGTGCCCGGGTCAACTTTGCGACGATATCGCGAACGTCTGTGTCGATTGCCTCCTGAACTCGGATTGCGACGACGGCCTATTCTGCAATGGTGCCGAGACATGCGTCGGAGGCCTCTGTAACGCAGGGGTCGCCGTCGCTTGCGGTGACGCCGTCGCCTGCACCGTCGACACGTGTGACGAGGTCGCCGACCTCTGTGTCAACACGCCGACGGACGCGCTGTGCTCCAACGGTCAGTTCTGTGACGGCGTCGAAACATGTGACGCGCTGCTCGGCTGCCAGATCGCCACGCCGGTCAATTGCAACGACGGCGTGGCATGCACCACGGGCGACTCATGCGACGAAATCAACGACATCTGCGTCAACACCCCCAACAACACGCTCTGTAACAACGCGCTGTTCTGCGACGGCGTGGAAACATGCGACCCCGTCCTGGGCTGCCAGGCCGGTGCAGCCGTCACCTGTGATGACGCAGTGGTGTGTACGGTGGATACCTGTGATGAGATTAACGATCTCTGCCTGAATATCGCCACGGACGGGCTGTGTGACGACGGGCTGTTTTGTGACGGCGTGGAAACATGCGACCCGGTCTTGGATTGCCAGGCAGGGACCCCGCTGACGTGCGATGATCTCGTCGGTTGCACCGTGGACTCGTGCGATGAGCTTATCAACGTGTGCGTCAACACGCCGATAGACGTGCTCTGCAACAACACCCAATTCTGCGACGGCGTCGAAACCTGCGACGCGCTGCTCGACTGTCAAGCAGGTGTTCCCGTTAATTGCAGCGACGGTGTCGCGTGCACCACCGACGCCTGCGACGAGGTCAACGATGTTTGCGTAAGCACTCCGAATAACGCCGCCTGCAACAATGGGCTGTTCTGCGACGGCGTCGAAACCTGCGACGCCGTACTCGGCTGCCAGGCGAGCACCTTCACGTGCGATGACGGCGTCGCATGCACCCTGGATACGTGTAACGAGGTCGCCGGTAGCTGTGTATTCACGCCCGTCCCCGGATGTCAAACCTGTGTCAACCCCATCGATTGCACCGACACAATCGCATGCACACAGGAGGCGTGCGTTGCCGGCGTGTGCATCATCACTCCCAACGATCAACTCTGTGGCAACGGTGTGTTCTGCGACGGTGTCGAGACTTGCGATCTGGTGGCCGGTTGCCAGCTCGGAACGCCCGTCATTTGCGATGATGGGGTGGGCTGCACACTCGACACCTGTGACGAATTCAGCGCCACGTGCGTGAGCACCGCCAACAACGCACTCTGCGACAACGGACAGTTCTGCGATGGAACGGAAACTTGCGATACGATCACCGGCTGCCTGGCCGGGACAACGCCGTGCAACGACGGCATAGCATGCACGATCGACGCCTGCAACGAGATGATCGACACGTGCGTTCCCGTACCGATCGACTCGGTTTGCAACAACGCCCTGTATTGCGACGGCCTTGAGGTGTGCCATCCGCTGTTCGGATGCGAGCCGGGAGTGGCGCCCTGCGACGACGGGCTCAGTTGCTCACTTGACACCTGTAACGAGAATACCGGCGATTGCACCAACACGCTCGTCGACGCGTTGTGCGACGACGGGGACATACTCAACGGCCAGGAATTCTGCGACCCGAACCTGGATTGCCAGCCGGGACAACCCCTCGACTTAATCCGCATCGCCGCAGTCGTGCGACAGCTACCCAGCGGACTGGACATAACGACGGGAGCGCCTCCCGCGGGCGATGACGCGCTCCAGGAAGCCGCACCGTTCGTGGTGGAATTGTGGGCGCAGCAATTGCAGGATCCCGCCAATCCACCGCTATTCGGCCTCTGCTGTGTATTCGCGGATCTTGACTTCAGCAGCGGCCTGATGAGCTGCTCAAACGTCGTGCCCTCGCCGCAGTTCAGCAGCTTCGCTTCAGGCAGTTGCGGGACCAGCCTCGTCAATGAGATCGGCGGCTGTACCGTTACGCCGCCGCTCGGTGTCACGCCCCAGTGGGTCCGCGTTGCTACCGTGAACATGACCGCCGATGTTCCCGGCTTCGGAAACACGATCGCGACACTTCCGGCCGGCACGGCAAATTCAATATGTCAATACGGCTCGGTGCCCGTCGCCCAGATTCAATATGTTCCGACAGGAACCTTCAGAATCGGCAACCCGTGCATGTACGACCTCGATGGTGATGATTGTATCGGCCCCGGGGACATGGCCTTCTTCGCCCCGTGCTGGTTGACGACGAACGCGGATCCCGAGTGGAATACGTTCAACTGCGGGGCATCGGATTTCGACTGTTCCGGCTCCGTCGATCCGGGTGACTTGGCGTTCTTTGCCTCGGGTTGGTTGAAATGCTGCGATGATCCAAGCATCGTCTTCCCACCGCTTCCCTGCGGCGTGGCCGCCGGACAGGCACTCCCGCCAGCGGATCGCAAGACCGTCGAGTCGTTCGGCCTGACCTATCCGGAAGACGTCGACACCAACGACAAGCCGGTTGCAGGCGACACCGCCCTTGACCGAACACGAAACAACCGTGGCGGTGTCAAGGGTGTGGGCGAGGCGTCATCGCCGACGCGCGCGATTCCCGAGGACGCGATTCAGACGTCGACCGGGAGTGTGCGAGAGGAAGCCGGCGGTTTGCGTCGCGAGACGTCAGCGGCAGGCGTGAGGCGCTGACTTGTTCGGCCACCATCCCGCCGACGCGGGCGGCCGCCACCTACAGATGCGGCTGGCAGTCGATCGCCCGCTCGATGGCCTTGCGGACTTCGGTGTGGATGTACTGCGGGTTGGCGACGTTGCGCCAGAGACCCAGCCGGTCTTCGGGACTGGCGATGATGAACGTGATCGTACCCAGGCTGGTGAGCGACTCGGGGAAGCTCGCCGTCAACGTGGTGTTGCGGATGTTCACCAGCGGGCATTCGAAGATGTCCGGCTTGAGTACACCCCGCAGCCGCATTACGCGCCGATTCGTCAAGACATAGGACCTCGACACCCACCGCAACAACGCCAACCCGACGCGAAGGGCGAACACCGTCAGTACCACGGACATAAACTGAGACTCAGACAGCGTCACCAGTTCGGCAAACCACGACGCGCACGCAATCAGGCAGAGTCCCGCAATCGCCCAGTTGGCCGAATCAAAGACGATGAACCACAACGAGGGCTTGATGGCGAAAATGACCGACTCGTCGCCACCCAGCAGATCGGCCGGCAGCAGGAGCGACTCGGCGGCCTCCCTCTCGCCGGCAAGCTGGTCGGTCGACCGGGCGGCCGCGGCCGCCCGATACACCGGCGCGCTCCGCGCCGCGTCGGCGATGCACTGTCTGGCAGGTATCCGCGTGGAGTATGAACCTCGCATCGAAACGGTCCCCATCGGTCAACCGCACTCGCCCGTCACGGCTGACTTGGCGTATTCCGGGCCGCGCACCACGATGTGCGGCAGATTCCGGAATCGGCCATCGTAGTCCAAGCCGTACCCAACAACAAACTCGGTCGCGATGTCGAACCCGAAGTAATCAAGGTGCGTGTCATCCGGGGCAACCTTGGGGCTGCGCGATAGCACCGCCGTTTCCAGGCTCACCGGCCGCTCGACCGCAATCATCCGCAGCTTCGCGCCCCGTGATCTGCGCGTCGGTCCAGCGTAGCGGGAAACTCGATGACACCGAGTGTCATGATTATCGGCACTCGACCGATCAGATCGGCGAAAAAAACCAGCGCCGTTGAGCACAAGAACGACGACGGGCTCAGTTGCATTCCGGTACTGCGTCGCGACCTGTTCCGCCATTTCGCCCTCGCGGCGGGCTATTTGCTCCGGTGTGACGATGACCCGTTCGAGTGTCCCTTTCATGGTCGAGGTCTCGCCCATGATCCGCGGTCAGTCGGCGGGCGCCGGCTGCGGCGCTGCGTGGGAAAGCATGCGATCCAGGGCAATCTGAGCATACCTGCTGGTTTCAGGGTCGACCAAGATCTGGTTGACGATGCGTCCCGCAACCAGTGCCTCGAGGCTGCACAGCAGGTGCTTCATGTCGATGCGGTACATCGTCGTGCATAAACACTGCACGCGCGCCAAGGAACGCACCACCTTGTCCCGATGTTCGTTGGCCAGGCGATTCACCAGATGAATCTCGGTCCCGATCGCCCACTTCGAACCCGGAGCAGATTCACTAACCGTCTTGATGATACCCTCGGTGCTGCCGACACAGTCCGCCTTCTGCACAACCCCCCACGAGCACTCGGGATGCACCATTATCGAATACCCGTCGTCGAGCCGCCGGATCTCGTCAGCATCCTCGGGCGTGAAGAGCTGATGAACGCTGCAATGCCCGTTCCAAAGATAGAAACGCGCTTCGCGAATCCGATCGGCCGCGAGGCCCCCGTCGCGGCGCTTCGGATCGTACACCACCATCTCGTCGAGCGAATACCCCATCGCGTAGGCCGTGTTCCGGCCCAGGTGTTGATCCGGGAGGAACAGCACCTTCTCTCCCTGTGACAATGCCCACTCCAACACCCGCTTCGCGTTGCCACTCGTGCAGCATGCCCCGCCGTGACGCCCGCAAAACGCCTTGATCGCAGCGGTCGAATTAACGTAAGTGATCGGAATCACCGTCGAGCCGGCCATATCGACGAGGGCGTCCCACGCCTCCTCGAGCTGCTCGATCTCGGCCATATCGGCCATGCTGCAGCCCGCGGACAGGTCCGGCAGGACGACCTTCACGCCGTTCGCGGTGAGGATGTCCGCGCTCTCCGCCATGAAGTGAACGCCACAAAAAACGACAAACTCCGCCTGTCGTTGCTCGGCCGCGATCTGTGAGAGCTTGAGGCTGTCGCCGGTGAAATCCGCGAACTGGATAACGTCGTCGTCCTGGTAGTGATGCCCCAGAATCACCAGCCGTCCCCCGAGATCGGCCTTGCACCGTCGGATACGATCAACGAGCTCGTCTCGGCTGTAGTCGTCGTACTTCGCCGGCAGGGGTGGTTGAAACAGCATGAGCCAGACTCTCCAGTGATGATCGCAATCCGCGCATGTTCATTATAGCCGCCGTCGAGGCTCGGGAAAACAAGACGCCCCGATTGCTCGACACCGCGATCCTTCGCGAGCGCGACCACTTGAACAATCAAGCGAGACCGACTAAAGCGGCGATGAGAGGAGGGGCGCCACCCGCGGAGGCGGCCTTGCGAACACCGAGGTGTACCGATCACATGGCCACTGACCAAGAGCAGGAACGGGGGGACCCGCCGCCGGCGAACGACGCCGCCCGCATCGCGACCATGTTCGTCATCAAGTTGGTCGTACTCACGCTGCTGCTGGGCTTCGGCGAAGCCTACATCATGCAGCTCAGCCAGAGCGGTGAGGAACCAGACTGGGTGTTCGGCCTGCGTGAACTGGTTGCCGGGACCGCCGCCTGGCTCGCCGGCGGGTTCGACGCCCGCGTCGAGCTCGATAGCGTGACGATCTCCGCCGGGGCCATGCATTTGATCGTCAGCGTGGAATGCACAGCACTGTTTGCAAAGGCGCTCTTCTGCGCAGCGGCCATCGCCTACCCCGCGCGATGGCGGGATCGGATCGTCGGATTCGCGATCGGCATCGCCGGCGTGACGATCCTCAACATCCTGCGCGTGGCCGGACTGGTGCTGATCTCACTCTGGCTCCCAAGGCTGTTTCATTTCGCCCACGTCGTGCTGATGCAGTGGTTCCTCATCTCCTGCGTGGCGCCGCTGTGGTTGGCGTGGGCGGCCTGGACGACAAAACGGACGCGCAAAGCTCGTGGATGAACGAAGCCGATCGACATTCTCGCTGCATCGCTTCGTAGCGCTCGCGATTCCGCTCGCGGTCGCGGCGGGAATCCTGTGGCGACTCACCGGCAACGCCAACGCAGCGTTCACGGTGTGGCTGACCAAGGCGCTGCATGGAATCGCCGGCTATCCCGCGCCTTACATGTACTGCGACGAAACAACGCTCTACTGGCACGCCACAATGTTCCCGCCCGTGGTGGCACTGACCCTCGCATCGTATTGGCTTCGCTGGCCTCAGCGTTTGCTTCGCGCCGCTGCGGGGTACGTCGCGCACTGCGGCATGACCGCCATCGCGATCGCCGTCAATGAATCGCCCTACGTCCAGCAGACCTCGGTCCTTACACCCCTGACCAGCACGCTCGTCAACGCCAACTATCTGATGTTCGGCGTGGTCATCTGGGTTCTCGCGGCCAGTCCCTGGTACGCGCAGCCGGCACGCCGGGATCCGGGATCGAATCAGAAAGACGCGCGCGACGGCGCCGCGGCCACGCGATGGACGCGTTGGGCATCGGTGATGGTACGCGGATGGGCCACACGCGTCGGCTTGCTGTGGATCGCCGTGGCACTCGTCGTGCCACTATCCGCCTTACTCGGACCGGCGTCCGGCAGAGCCGCACGCGTCGAAATCGCGCGTGCCCTGAGGGACGTCCCGTTCTTCCCGCACCCGAGCGGGTCCGACACGCCCGTCGACCGCTCCGAACAACTGCGGCGCGACGAGGCAACGAAGAAAGCGCTCGGCAAACTGGAAATCGCGATCAAGACCGACAAAGAAAACAGCCTGGCCAGCGGACCCTTGTGGTACCTCAGCGCCCACTTGGTCAATAGTCTGCGCCCCGAAGACGCGAAGCTGAGACAGCAGTTTAGGAAGCAAGCCGCCATCGCCCTGATCGCGGCAAAGAAGACACGAGGTCGATGACCCGTCGCTGTGCCGCGCACCTCAGATCACTTCCCGTTACAGCTGATATCGCCGTCGACGTCGGCATCAATCTGGACGCGCAGCCGGTTGATTCGGCGCGGTTCGGCCGCCAGCACCGTGATCTGCACGTTGTCATGGCGACACTGCTCGCCGACCTGCGGGATTTTGCCCAAAGAGCTGAACACGTAACCGCCGATCGTCTCGTAGTCGTCGTTCTCGGGCAGCGCGATACTCAACTCCTGGTTCAGGTCGTCGATGCGCATCCGCCCATCGACCTCGACCGTGTGCTCATCAATGCGCTCGAGCACTGCGGACTCCGCGGGCTCATACTCGTCAACGATCTCACCGACGAGTTCCTCGATGATATCCTCGATGGTCACGAGCCCTGACGTGCCTCCGTACTCGTCAAGAACGATCGCCATGTGCACCTTGCGGTCCTTCAACTCCTGCAACAAATCGTCGACCGGTTTGTTATCGGGAATGTAGGGCACGGACCGCATCGTCTCGGTCACATCAAACTGTTCGCCAGTGTCGATGAGCAGCAGGTCTTTGGCATAGAGAACGCCAAGGATGTTGTCGATGCTTTCATCGTAGACCGGGATGCGCGAGTGCCCCGATTCGGCGATGACCTTTTTTGCCCTTTCCAGACTCGTGTTGCGATCGATCGCGACGATGTCGGTACGCGGCGTCATGATCTCCTCGACGTCCGTATCGGCGAATTCCATGACCGATCGAATCATCTCCGTTTCCTGTTCATCCACCGCACCCTGCAACTCCCCCTCGCTCACGACGTTGAGGATATCTTTCTCGAGATCGTCCGCCTCGGATTCCGGTGTCGGGGCGGGAGCGCCGACGATCCGCCGGACGATGCTGTCCACGGCCCGGAGGCTCCGCAGAAGTGGAAGCGCGACAACGTGCAGCGGCCGGTAGATCGGAAGCGCGGTGGCGATCACCGCCCCGGCCGCATACTTCACCAACGCGGCCGGAACCGCCACGCCGAAAATCAGAACCAGACCGAACGTCGCGCCAAACGCAACGCAGTACCGCTCCGTACGGGCAAGCCCGAAACCCTCACAGATGGCGAACACATCGAGGACCAACGCGAGCGACGTCGCCGTCCGAGCGATCGCGGTCGCCAGACTCAGCTCGCGGCGTACGCCCGCCAACCAACGCAGTTCCCGCTCCTTGCCGATTCTCTCCAGACGTTCCGCGGCAACCAACACCGACCGCGTTCTCAGCCCCACGTTCGCGGTTGCCGCCAGAAGGAGGAGGGTCAGGAGTGCCGCTCCCAGCACCCAAAGGCTAAGTAACACCTATTTGTTTGCCCGTTGCAGACATCCTGCATCCCGGGACCGTGACAGCAGGCCTGCTCCGCCGGTCACGATCCTACATGTTTGGTCGTGTTGATACATGAACCCATCACAACGTCGCCCGTCACGATATACCCGCCCGAAACTTCGCATGGCTCACCCAAGACCGTACGGTCTGAGCAACTCACGCAGTCGGCACCCCCGTTCGCTGCAGTGGAAGCGCGCACGACACAAGCCGTGCGGCTTCCGACACCCGCGATGCGCTCGCACAGCGCCCTGTCTTGGGCGGCGACGGCGGAATCCCCCGCGGGTTGCCCGAGCACCAACGTCAGTGCGGCCGCGGGCCAGGCGCCATCGGCGGATTCCCGCTTTCCTGCGTCCGACCGCATGCAAACCACGATCGGGCCGAACACTGTCTCGGCCGCGTGATCGGGCAGCGCGTCCGCGCCGATGACGAGTCGCTCGTCACCGTCCGCGTCGAGAAAAACCGCCACGTCCTCAGTGCCCGTCTCCGAGTAACGGCGCTGGCCATATGCCAACAGCACGCCCCACTCGCGCGCTTTGACCGACATCGAAGCTGAGTACATCTCCGACATTGCCCGCGTGAAAACGTGCCGGCGTTCCCGCACATGATCGCAACCGGGCGGAACGACAACCAGCCCCGGCGCCGGCTCGCCCCCCGCCGCTGTTTCAATCAGTTTCAACGCCCGCGCGACGTTCGTGGATCGGCTCGTGGAGTCCAGAGTGACTGACGATATCGCGATTCTCATGCTCGTCCCACTGCGTACGCCGGTCCGATACCAATCTCCGTGAGCACCTGATCCTCGATTGCGTGCATCGCGTCGGATTCCTGCTCCGTCGAATCGTCCAGTCCCAACAGGTGAAGCGTGCCGTGGACAACATAGAGCAACGCTTCCGCACGTGGCGCGAGCCCCCGCGTCGCCGCTTCACGCGCCGCCGTCTCGCCGGAAATGACGACTTCGCCCTCGATGCACCCCTCAACTGAGTCGGAAAGGTCAAAGGTGATGCAATCGGTAGGACCCGAATGATCCAAGAATCGGCCGTTCAACTTAGCGATGCGGGCGTCATCTACGACGGCCACGCTAATGCGAGCCTCCCGCCGACCGAATCGTCCGAGGACCCGCTCAATGGCAACGCGCACCGCCGATTCGTCGAGCGTCAGATGTGCACAGTCCTGAGCAACGTTGATCGAAAGCGGTAGGTCTTCTTCGTCCATTTCGAGATTCAAGTCAGCCGCCGTTACCCCGCGATCGACTTGGGCTCGGCCTCTCCAGCGTCTTCCGTCTTCTCACGTTTGGGATACGCAACCCGCCCATGATAGTGGCTCGAAAGGCTCTTTACCAGCGAATCCTCCACCCGCTGCAACTCTCTGAGCGTTATGTCGCAGTTCCCGAACTGGCCGTCATTGAGCCGTTGCGTGATGATCTGGTGAACCACTTGCTCGATGCGGCCGGGAGTCGGCTCGGACAGCGCCCGGACCGCGCCTTCGGCGCCGTCGCAGATCATCAGGACGGCGGACTCCTTGGATCTGGGCTTCGGCCCGGGATAGCGAAACCGAACGTCGGGAACGTCGCGATCGTGCTTGCCGCTGGCGATCTGTGGCTGCTTCTCGCTCGCGATATGGTGGAAATAGCGCACCACCGTCGTCCCGTGGTGCTCCTCGATGAACGGATGAAGCACCCGTGGCAGACGGTATTCCCTGGCCATCTCCATTCCGTCCTTGACGTGCCCGATGATGATCAGAAGGCTCATCGTCGGTTCGAGCTTATCGTGACGGTTGATCTGGGCCTCCTGATTCTCGACGAAATACTCGGGCTTGTGCAGCTTCCCGATATCGTGGTACAGCGCGGCAACCTGGGTGAGCAAACCGTTCGCACCGATCCCCTCGCAAGCGGCAGCGGCCATCTCGCTCAAGGCCAAACTGTGCGTGTAGGTGCCCGGCGCCTCTCTGGCGAGCCTCTGCAAAAGGGGCTTCGTGGGGTCGCGCCATTCCAGCAGCGTAAGCGACGTCGCGATCCGAAAAACGCGCTCGATCAACGGCAAAGTCGCTTGCAACAACAGAACCGACAACAACGCACCCGCCGCGGCCCACCCGCCGCTCCTGGCGGCGAAGCGAAGCGCCTGGCCATCAACCAGTGCGAACCCGGTCGCCCCCAGGAACATAGCGCTCGCCACCATCGCCCCGACCCAGAGCAGCCGCGTGCGCGTGCGAATCTCGTTCAGAAGGTTCACCACCGCCGCCACGCCGATCATCAGCGTAACCAGCAGGGCCGCTTCACCGCGCACACTGAGCATGATCATCACGCCGACGAACGTCATCACCGCGACCGCGAACCGGCGCGAGTATGCGATGGCCAGAATCGACCCGGCGAACACTGCCGGGATGTGGATCAACTCCTTATGCACCGTCCGCGCATCGATCAACTTCGCTGTAATCAACGTCCCAAGAAGAAGCAACACGAGCGCTGCGATTCGCGTGTTGACCTCGAAAACTCGGTGCTGATACATCCCGATGTACACGAACAACCCGACCGTCGTGAGCACGACAATGACGCCGATCCCCGTGCGACGCAGGAGTTCCCTATCGCGCAACGCCTCGGCGCCCTCCTTGCCGCTTCGGACGTATTCGAGATAGGCCGCGTCGTGCTTGTGCAACAACTGTAGATCCGCCGCCGTCAATCCTGTGTCAGTCTGCCGGCCGATAAGAGGCCGTCCGCGCTCGTAGCGGATTTTCGCCGGCTCGACCGATTGCTCCGTGCGCGACATCTCCTCGTTCGTCATCGCCAGATCGAATACGAGAAGTGGCGCCTCGCCCATCCTGGCACTCAGAATCTGCGCGACCGTGGCGCGTAATACACTCGCGAATCCGCTGGAAGAAGCAAGATACTCGGCCGCCCGACGGAGACTCGTTACGTTGGAAACCGGCACAAGATCGAGATTCCGCACCTCTCTCGGCGAACGCGCCTGTCCGGACCCATCATCAACGTCGTGAACAAGTACGAACTCCGCGGTCGATTGCGGCGTGCGCTGCGCGGCCGAGTTAGCTTCCCAGGTGCGTTCCGACCTCAGCGCGGTGCGCAACCGCGCAATGTTGTTCTCGAATCGGACTTGCGTCTGCTCATCCGCGTAGGACCGCAGCTGATCGTAGGCTTCCCGCCCTGCCACCCAGCCTCGGGCCGTTGCCGTCGCCTCAAACGCCTCAAACGCCTCCGAAGCTTGAGCAGCCTGATACAGCTCCTGCAACTCCGTGCCGGTCCGGGCGACCAGCTCGTGATTCACTCGGTAGTGGCTCGGCGTGGCCGCACGCGCGGATTGCTGCCGCCGGAGGGTCTCCTGTTCGTCGTCAATCTCGAAGGTGACTTCGGCGTAGATCGGCTGGTCGAGCTTCCGACCCAGCGTGTAATCGCTCGTATGCGAGCCGTAGAGCGCCACCCCGGAGGCAGCGACGCCGAACGCCAGACCCGCCAGAAGCGGAGCGAATCCGATTGAGTCGCGGACTCGTCGCCACACGGATACCGACCTCTGCGTCCGCTGCTGCCTGACCTGATGGCGTCGATCTGTTTTCTTGACAGCCATTGCGAAAACCGGCTACTTGGCCGCATTCCCTCCGCACCCGCGCCGAATGCTAAACCCCAGCGAGCCGTCCGGCTCGCAGAACATCGCTATAACATCGACCCGGCCGACCACACGCTCAAGCCTATCCGAACGCAACACCAATCCGCGTATCAGAATCGGTGGTTTTATCGGTCCTTGCTCCCATCTCGGCCATAGGCCTCCACGATCCTCTGGACGAGCGGATGACGTACGATGTCCGCCTTGGCCAGTTGAACCACGGCAACTCCCTTTACACCGCCCAGCCGTCGGACAGCGTCCTGAACCCCACTGGGCTGTCCAGGCGCCAAGTCAGTCTGACTCTGGTCCGCCGTAACAATCATCTTGCTTCCCATGCCCATGCGCGTGAGCACCATCAACATTTGCGCAATCGTTGTGTTCTGTGCCTCATCGAGGATGATGACCGCCCTGTTGAGCGTCCGGCCACGCATGAACGCGAGCGGGATCACCTCGACGACATCGTTTTCCATGAAACGCTTGATTTGATCGAGACCCATCATGTCGTTCAGCGCATCGAACAGCGGCCTGAGAAATGGATTGACCTTCGCCTGCAGATCACCCGGCAAATACCCCAGTTTCTCGCCCGCCTCGACGGCCGGGCGGGCGAGGACGATACGTTCAATCTGCTTGCGCTTGAGCATCATCAGGGCGACGGCAACGCCAAGATAGGTTTTCCCCGACCCCGCAGGACCCAGGCAAAACGTCGCGTCATTCGCCAGGATGGCTCGGACGTACGCCGCCTGGCTCGCCGACTTGGGCTTGATCGCAGCATGATTGCCGAATACATCGAGCGCGTCGACATCATCGGCGCAGTCGGGACGATTCGCTCGCGTGATCGCCGCTTCAATATCGCCGTCAACCAGCTCTCGACTCGTACGCAGCTTCCGCTGAAGCGACTCGACCGCATCCGCGGCCTTACGCACCGCCTCGGGAGAACCCACAAGATGGATGCACCCATCCCGAGCCGCTATTCGCACGTCGAACGCCGCCCGAATCGCACGCAGATTCGTGTCGGTGGCACCGAAAAGGGCCGAACACTTCGAGGTGTCTTCGATGGCAATGCTCAGTTCCAATGGACTACGAACGGCTCCCTGAAACGGTGTCCCCTCGACGAATCCGCGTGATCCTCCACGCATCTGGGCCGTATTCTACACGACATGCCAGAGTCTTGTCAGCAGAAACCACGCCAGCGGTACCGCGAACACCGCCCCGTCCACGACGTCGAGAACACCGCCCATTCCTGGCACAAGTTTCGATGAATCCTTGACTTGCGCGCTTCGCTTGACCAGCGATTCAAACAGATCTCCCATCTGAGAAGACACCGACATCGCGATGCCGAACACGATTACCTGCGAAAGATCGAGTCCGCGGAACGCCAGGCCCGCCTCGTGGGCTAGCCGGGCGAGTCGCTCCGACATGGTGCCAACCTCGCCCTCCGACGATGCCACGGCGGTCAACCACCAGATCAACACGCCCGCGAGGACGCTCGCACCTATCCCGCCGAAGAATCCGGCTACCGACTTTCCCGGACTGATCGAGGGCGCCAACCGACGCCGACCCAACGCTTTCCCGACGTACAACGCACCGATATCGGACGCGAAAACCGTAGCCAGAACGATCAAAAGGGTCCATGCGCCCACGGCGGGGTATCCGCTGTTCACATCCGAGCGGATCTGGATGGCGAACGACGGGAGCAACCCGAGATATATGATCGTCAATACGGTTGCAGCAAGATCGGCCACCGCCGTGGGGGTCACGGCGCGCCGCAGGTGAATCACCACGGCCCCTAGAAAACCTGCGCCAAGCCACACAACTTGCCAGTGCAGACCTTCCACATCCACCGGATGGTCCCCGAGAACTCCGCCCGCGCACAACCACGGCGATAGCATCAGCATCGCGCACGCCAGAATCGACCACCCACCCGCAGGCCGGTGCCCGAGGAGGCGCAGTAGTCGGAGGAACTCCACGACACCGACGGCCGTGACCAGCGTAAACAAAATGGGAATGACGCTGCCGGCACGGACCAATGCCGTCAGCACTCCGTGCTCGTCAGCCTTGTAGGCCAACGCGGCGTCGGACGCGACTGCCGTGAGCAGCGCCAGCACCGCGACGGAGCCGTAGATGATACGGTTGAGCAAGTGTCCTTCTTCCTCGTTATGGAACGATCTGTGCAGTTCCTACGTCGTCGCGTTTATCCGAAACTCAGGTTCCGTGAACAGGCGGACGTAACTCTCGTAGCGCAACTCGTTGATTCGCCCCTTTTTCACCGCGGACTTGATCGCGCAGCCATCCTCGTGAATGTGGACGCAATCGGCATACTTGCAGTGCGGGACCCACGCGACGAATTCCTGAAAATACTGTTCCAACTGCTCGCGCGGCACGCAGCCGAGATCGAACGATCGCACGCCGGGCGTATCCACCACGTAGCCCCCGTTGTCGAGATTGAGCAACGTCGCGCGCGTGGTCGTGTGCCGCCCCTTGGAGGTATCCTCGATCACCGAGCCCGTCTTGAGCGCCAGCCCCGGCTGCACCGCGTTGAGCAGCGAACTCTTGCCCACGCCGCTCTGTCCGGCAATAACCGACGCCTTGCCCGAGAGGAGCGCACGAAGCGCGTCGATGCCAGCGCCATCGATCACGCTGGTGCGCATGGTCACGTACCCTAGCCCATCGTAAATCGAAAGGAACCGATCGACCGTCTCCTCCGAAACCAGGTCAATCTTGTTGATACACACTACGGGTTGCATGCTTCCGTGAAGCGATGAGACGATATAGCGGTCGACCAAGTTGGACTTCGGTGCGTCAGCCGACGTGACGATCACGACCTGGTCAACGTTCGCAACAACGATCTGCTCGCGCCGGCTGGTGATGCGCTTCAACTCGCCGTGTCGCGGCGCCACCGCCTCGATGACGCCCGCCGACTCAACGCCCTTCCGCTCCGCCGCAACCGAGAACGCGACACGGTCACCGACGGTCACGGCGCTACGCCCGCCGATGCGGCGGGTCCGCAACACCCCGCGGATCGTGCAAGGCCAAACCCGCTCCCCGTCGTCAACGTGCGCGATGAGACCGAACAACGTCACCACCGTCCCGTCTCGCATCGCGTCAGGCGAACCTGCGAACCCGTCCGATTCGACGATGACGGTGCGTTTGCGGGAGAGGCTTCCCTTGGCGACGACACGCTCGGAAGCTTCCGGGTCGGCCTCCTCCCGCCCGCTGCCCGGAGCGAACCGCGTCCAGTCCTTCTCGCGCGCCGGCTGAGCGCGGTTGCGCCGGAAGTCGACGCGCCGCTTCTTCGTTCCGCTCACGTCCCGCTTTCTTCGTCCTCGTGACACGATAACGATTGTCGCGCCATTCGATCGGCAGTGTCAAGATTCCTCCCACCAACCCCTGTTGCCATTGCGCTGACATCGCCATAGAGTGAGCCGCGAATTGTAGGCCCCCGGAAAAAGGAGCGCTCCGTGTCACAACATTTCGCCGATCGACTCTCCATCGCGATCAGGACCAAGGGAACACCAACCTGCGTGGGGATCGACCCGGTCTACGATCGCCTCCCGGCCGATATCACGGCGCAAGACGGGCTCGACGACGCGGACGACATCGAATGCGTTGTGGACGCGGTGACGGAGTACTGTCGACACGTCATCAAAATCGTCGCCCCCCTCGTGCCTGCAGTGAAAATCAACATCGCCTTCTTCGAACAGTATCATTGGGACGGACTGGAGGCGTACCACGAACTGGTCCAGGAGGCACGCTCGCGCGGCCTCATCGTCATCGGCGACGTCAAACGCGCCGACATAGGCCATTCGTCCGCAATGTACGCGCGAGCCCATCTCGCCGCGCCGGAGCTCGGTGAGGTCGAGGAGCTGATGATCCCGGACGCCATCACGGTGAACCCCTATTTCGGCCTCGACGGCGTCAAACCGTTCATCGATGCCGCCGACAAGAACGACAAGGGAGTGTTCGTCCTCGTGCAAACCAGCAACGAGACGGCCGCCGAACTCCAAGGCCAGGAGCTCGCCGGAGGCGGGACCGTCGCTGAACACGTCGGGCGACTGGTCAACCGATGGGCCGGCGAGCCGGCTCTGATGGGCGTTTCCGGTTATAGCGCGATCGGGGCGGTGGCAGCGCCGCGTGATCCGGCCGCAATGGCGCGTCTGCGCGCCATGATGCCCAACTGCATCTTTCTCGTGCCCGGGTTCGGCGCGCAGGGGCGGGGTGGAGACGACGTCAAACCGTGTTTCAAGCCCGACGGCACCGGAGCGCTGGTCACCGCCTCGCGCAGCGTGATCTATGCCTACGAAGACACGAAGTACCTGGAGTCCTACGCATCCGAATGGGAGAAGTGCGTCGAGCATGCCTGCAGGGACTTCGTCAAATCCGTCGCCTCGGTCATTTGAGCCGGGCACTCTCGCCGGACGGCGCGTCGTGGTCATGGGGCTCGGCCGGTTCGGTGGCGGTGCCGGCGCCGTCCGGTGGCTGGCGTCCCACGGTGCCGATGTACTCATCACCGATCTGGCCGAAGAGGGTTCACTACGAGAAACGATCGATTCGCTCGCCGATTGTGATGTCACGTACCGGCTGGGGGGACACGACATCGCCGACCTCGACGGCGCCGACTATTTGATCGTGAGTCCGGCCGTCTGCAAGGAAAGTTCCGCCTTCTTCAACGAAAGCGTTCGCCGGCGCATCCCCTGGACCACGGAAATCAACCTGTTTCTTGCCCATTGCGATGCGCGCGTCGTCGGCGTGACCGGCACGGCCGGCAAGAGCACGACCGCCGCAATGCTGCACGCGATTCTCCAGCGCGGCTACGGCGTCGGCACGAGCTACCTCGGCGGCAACATCGGCACGTCCCTGCTGGGCGCGCTTGAGGCAATGACCACCGATGACGTCGTTGTGCTCGAGTTGTCCAGTTTCCAGCTCGCCGATCTGCCACAGGACATCAGACGACCGGACGTATCAGTTTTCGTTTCGCTTTGGCCCAACCACCTGGACCGTCACGGCACTTTCGGGGAGTACGTTGATTGTAAGCTCAACATGGTTCGGAACGCTGAGCCCGGCACCGCCGTGGTCTGGGGTGTCGATGATGCCGATCTCACCGATGCGCTTCACGCCGCCATCGGCACTGCCGACGTGAGCGTGCGGTCTCCCTGCCGTCAGAACGGAGGTTTCGCGCTCCGTATCCCCGGCGCGCACAACCAACACAACGCCGCGTGCGCGGCAGCGGCCGCGCGCCTCCTTCGAGTGAACGAAAACCACATCTCCGCAGCCCTCGCGACCTTTCCGGGGTTGCCTCACCGCTTGCAGCACGTCGGAACGCATCGTGAAATCGACTTCTTCAACGACTCCAAATCGACCACCGCCGAAGCGACCATCACCGCCCTGCGCGCGTTCGATCGGCGTGTTGTGCTGCTGGCAGGCGGGCAGAACCGACCAGGCCAATGCCGGGCGTTGGCGAATTGCATCGCCGAACACGCCAAGGCAGCCATCTGCTTCGGACCGGCCGGCAAGACTGTGCTGGACGCGATCAGGTGTCTGCCCACCCGCTCGAATGACTGCACGACTCAGCACCACCCGCGGTTGAAGGACGCCGTCGGGGCCGCGGCGTCCCTGGCTCGCAAGGGCGATGTCGTGCTCCTGTCGCCGGGATTCCCCAGCTACGACGCATTCGCCAACTACCGCGAGCGGGGCGCCGCATTCACCGCGCTCATCGGCTGACCACCGTTAGTCTCCGTGCGCGAAGTAGTGCCTTGACCACCACAGTATCGGGAATAGAATCCGCGCCCGGCGTCGCGATCCGTCAAGAACCCCGGACCATTGCAATACTGGAGCGCACCATACCATGTACCTGTCCGGACAACTCGGGTCCATCACCCAACGAATGGCGCTGATACTGATCGCCACCCTGCAGGGATGCGGCGGCGGCGATGACTTCGGTGAGTCGGTCACCATCCCCCAGGGCCACCGCGACCGACTGAGCGCCGCGTTCAACGGCGGCGCGCCGGTCACGCTTCCCAAGGACAGATCGTTTAACGTAGCAGACACGCAGCGCCACTCGCAGGGCGCCGCGGCAGCCGACTCCACCGCCGACGATTCAGGTAGGGCATCTTGTTCCGCGGACGCCTCACGCGGCGGGCGGGCCGGCGCTGAGTTTCAGATCGGACACGTCCTAACCCACGACGGCAACACCCCGCTCGATGTGGCGGTTACGTTCAATGTCGAGTACCGGTGCTCCGTGAGAGGCGACGCACCCGGAAACGACGCCCAACCGATCGCCCTGAAAGCGTACATCAAGGATTCCAACCACCGCATGTTGGCCAAGGTCATGCTTGCCGAAGGCGACTCGGACCGGCTGCCGGAACGCTGGTCCGGATCTCAGTCGCCCTCATTCGACCTTAAACTGGAACCGGGCCTTGCCTATCACCTGATAGTCGCGGGCAGCGTCGCTGTATCCGGCGATGGCGAGCATGGGCTTCGCGCCGAACTCGAGGTCACCCGCGTCGAAATCCAAATCGCGCCGGCGACCGAATGACAGCGGGATTCCGCGGTGCGTGCCGCACCCGCCGGGCGCCGATGCGCTACCGCTAACTCTCGGCGCGATCCAGCGCAACAAGGGGGCGAGTTCGTGGAGCCAGATGTTACCAGTGATTCGACCGGCTATGGCACGCTCACCGCGATCGTTCTCGCCACGCTCACCATCTCGTTCTTCTGCTCCATCTGCGAGGCCGCGCTCTACGCAGTCACCGACGGGCGCGTCGAACACCTGGCGCAGTCCGGCTCCCCCCTCGGGAAACGCCTGAAGCGGCTTCGCAGCCAGATCGACCGCCCGATCGCGGCCATCCTGACCTTGAACACGATCGCGAACACCGTCGGCGCCACGCTGGCAGGCAGTGTCGCCGCCTCTTTCTTCGACAGCCTTGGCGTCGGGATCTTCAGCGGAGTGTTCACACTCGGAATCTTGTATGTCAGTGAGATCGTTCCCAAAACGCTCGGCGTACTCTACGCCGACACGCTCGCACCACTGCTGGCCGTCCCGATCGAGTGGACGATTTGGTCGCTCTGGCCACTCGTGTGGCTCTGCCGCCAGGTCACCAGGATGTTCCCGCGCAGCGACCCGGACGCCGCCTCCAGCCAAGACGATCTCCTCGCGCTGGCCCGACGCGGTGTGCGCACCGGGTCACTCCGACCCGACGAGGCGCGATGGATGCAAAACGCGCTCAACCTCGACACGCTCAAGGTCGCGGACATCCTGACTCCCAGGACCGTCGTCTTCAGCGTGCCCAAAGACGCGCCGCTCTCAGAGATCTCCGACAGCGCCGCCGGATGGCCCCACAGCCGCGTGCCCGTCACCGACGCGGGCGACCTCGACAAGATCATCGGAGTTGTCCTTCGCCGGGAGGTCTACGAAGCCGTCGTCGCCGGCCAGGCCGACCGCGTGATATCCCACATCATGCGCGAACCGACCTTCGTTCCCGAAGCCATGAAGGTGGGCGACCTTCTCACCAAGTTCCTCCGAGATCGCCGTCACCTCTTCATCGTTGCGGACGAGTACGGAGGCACCGCAGGAATTGTCACTCTCGAGGACGCAATCGAATCGCTTCTCGGAACTGAGATCGTCGACGAATTCGACCACCACACAGACCTGCAAGACGTCGCCCGTCACAAGGCCGCGCAGAAACTGAAGAACCGGAAATCCCGTCCTCCCCAACCAGAATAATCGCGCCATCTGATTCAAGGCCTCCAAACGCGGCGGCCTCGAAACGCTCGTGCGGCATCTATCGTCCGTCCGACTCATCGGGCATGCGACTCGGATTCCGATGGGCGATCATTGAACTCATCGATTATGGCCACCCCGCGCGTCCGATAGACCACAGGCATATATATGCAGTTTTTGCTAACGAATCTGATGAAGACAGGTTGAGACGGCGGTCGCGGAACCGTATCATCACACACTGGTGTCCGACGACGCCTGAGGGGTCCAACTCGAATCGGTGAGTGGGAATGCGTGTGTCGTGCATTCGGGGGATATCCTCGTGGCGCCCTCGTCTGATTGAGCGAGAGCAACACCGTGGCATGCTCGCGCAACAACGAATGCCACCTCAGATGCTGTCTCGTCGGGTGGATGCGGCTCGTGGCGCAACATGGCTAGGTCTGGGCGAACGGGTTTTGGTCCAAGTCGATTCGATCAAGAGTAGTTCACCGCGTGTTCGGGACGCGGCACATAATGGTAGTGATTAGGAGGTTTCACAGATGAAGCGGAAGAATCGGGACATTTCTTTCGGTGGGGTGGCAGCGCTTTGCGCCGTCATGTGTGCATTCGTAGGGTTATCGACGTCCGCCGGCGCGGATACCGTAGATCTGGGCTACGCGGACGTTCGTGTCGTGTTCGATGCAAACACGGGCACGATTTCGGTCCTCGACCAAGCACCAACGTCACTCAGGGCGACCAATCGCGACCCGCTGGGAGTCGTGACCGACCGGGCGAACATCGCGCTCGCCTCGAACTTCGACGTCCTGTTCGAAGCCACCGTCGCCAACCCTCCCGGCACCGAGGACCTCGTGCTCAACGGGACCATCAAGGGCACCGACATCAATACGACGCTTGCATCACCGTCGTTTGCCGCGGCTTTCGTGAACGACATTCCTGTCGGCGCCGATCTGGACGGCGTCACGTTCTTCGGCAGGACGCTTCGCATTATCGGCACACTCACCACCCTCAGCGGATCCTCGATTCTCGCGAGCCCGGCCACCGGCGACTGGACGTTCGAGGGCACGGACGATGCACCGACGGGTCCAGGTCAGGACCTCGTCGGCAGCACGATATCGGTTGTTTCCGCCGAGAGAAACTCGTATCAGATCGGTACGCTGGCCTTCTTCGACATCAACCTGCCCGTCCTTGGCGACGGCACGTCGACCGCGTCGATCACGAACGCCGAGGATCTCTTCGACGCAGCAGTCCTACACGGCGGATTCGACTCCGGTGGCGGCGATTTCCACGTCACGTTCGTGATGTCGGTGCCCGAGTGCGGTAACGGGATCGTCGAGGACGGCGAAGAATGCGACGACGGAAACACCAACAACGACGACGGTTGCGCCAACGACTGCACCGTTCCCGGTGATTGCGTCGTCATCTGTGCGGCCGAGCCCGCAATCGCTGGCCCGGACGATTCTGACAGCGATTCCGACGCGGATTCGGATTCGGACAGCGATTCGGGAACCGATACCGACTCCGACAGTGGATCTGATTCGGATAGCGACACCGATTCTGATGGAGGTATGGACTCTGACTCGGACAGTGACTCCGATTCGGACTCAGACAGCGATTCAGATTCCGACAGTGACGTCCTCAGAATCAGATCCGACGTGGCCCTGCTGATCGTGACCGCAGGCACCGAGGAATGCGTCCTGGATCTCTGTGCCATCAGCGGCGGAACAGGCGGCGACTCGGATTCGGATAGCGATACCGACTCCGATAGTGATTCGGATACCGACAGCGATAGCGATTCTGACTCGGATGGCGATTCCACCAATTCCGATGGGGATTCGGACTCTGATTCGGACAGCGACTCGGGATCGGACTCCGACAGTGATTCCGGTGACGACTCCGATGACAGCGGAAGCCTGCTGCAGATCAGCTACGAGGTAGACGGTACCTGCGATGACGTCATAGCCATCATCGACATCGGCTGTGCCCAGATTCCAGTCGAGAACGGACAGCTCGTCGAGTTGATCTGCTCAGCCGGACAACCCGGCGGCGACGACAGCGACTCAGACTCCGACGGAGATTCTGATTCGGACAGCGATAGCGACACCGATTCGGATTCGGATTCCGCTTCGGGCAGCGACTCCGGCACAGACTCAGATTCCGACAGCGGAACTGACTCGTCCGGCGACGGCGATTCGGATTCGGACAGCGACGGCGACTCCGATTCCGGTTCGGATTGCCACTTCGAGTTCGGTGGCTCCGACAGCGACTCTGACTCGGACAGCGATTCCGATTCGGACTCAAACTAACTAATGCCACCGGCGAACAGCCGGTGACGCCACCAATGACCACGGAGCCCGGGTGCCAACAGCACTCGGGCTCCTTTCTGCGCGCAGCCGGAACGCCCGATAGTTCGTCCGCGCCGTGCGACCAACGCTTGACGACCGACAGCGGCACCTTTTGACGAATCCGGATCAAAAGAATAGCCTGCCATCGTTCGATAACGTCCCTGGCCGCACGCCATGGTGTCGACGAGCAGGGAAAGCGGCGGGGCAATCCCCATGACGAGAATAGCGCCAATCCTGTCGGCCACGGCCGTGTTCGCGACAGTCGTCTGTGCCTACCTCGTGATGGCGATCTGGTACCCCGTCGCTTTCATCTGGGCCACGTACGAGGATCTCGTCGGCGAGTGGCTGCAGTTCTGGTGTTTCGTCGCCACGTTTCTGCTCTCCCTGCGTCTTGTGTTGACCAAGTGCCGGTACAGGCCCTTCTTCGCGCTGTTGGCGCTCGGGTGCTTCTACGTAGCCATGGAAGAAATATCGTGGGGCCAGCGGCTCTTCGGCTTCACCTCACCCGAGTACTTCCGGGCGAAGAACCTCCAGGGAGAAACCAACCTGCACAATATGCTCACCGGCCCATACAGCACAGCGCTCAAGGCAACCCTCGCATACGGCGTTGCCGCGGGACTCCTGCTCTTCGGGCTTGTATACCCTGCCCTGCTTCGCCTGAATTGGAAACCCATCACCTGGCTACACGACCACGGTTTGGTCGCGCCACCGCTCTACCTTTGGCCGTTCTTTGCAACGGCCGCGTTTTTCGAGATAGGTGTGCTCGAGTTCAACGAAGCCGAGATCGCCGAAATCCTCGTTGGGCTCGCCCTGGTCACCACCGCGCAGCAATACGCGTTCTCCCATCGCAGAAAGCTGGAGACCCACCGAGTGAACGACTGGCCTGCCGGATCAACCACTCGGTTCGCGGCGCTGATCGGCGCGTCGCCTGTCGGGTTGCTGACCTTGTCGGTTTTGACGACCATGCTCGTTTACTCCCAACCCGCCAGCAAATCAAAAATCGACGGCCGAATCGCCAACGGCGTCGAGAAATTCGCCGGTCGCTACGCCCGTTACGAGCGCTGGGACATCGCAGCATCTCTCTACCAACGCGTCCACGACGAAAAACCGAGAAGCTGCGCGACCCTGCGGAAACTCGGGGAGTGCCACAGAAACCTTGGCAACAGCCGGAAATCCAACGCCTACCTCAGCCAGGCCCTCGAAATCGACCTGCGGAAACTCGAGGATGATCCCAACGCCGCCTCCGTCCACCGCTCCCTCGTGCAAACCTATCGGAAAATGGGAAACCTCAAAAAGGCTGAGACCTACCTTGAAAAAGCCCTCCAGATTGGACTCGATCGCATCAAGGAGCACCCCGACAGCCCAAACGCCGCCTACTCGCTGGGCCGGACGTACGAATTGATGAATGAGGATCAAATGGCCTTCGAACAATTCGAGCGGGCCTGCGAACTCAACCCAACCTCAAAAAAACTCCGCAAGGCCTACTACCGCGCCCGCAAGCACGTCGACTGAAGCCGGAACGTACGGTGCCGCCGAACAAGCCGCAGAACCGCTTTTTTTCGTGCCCTGCGAACTTGTTTGCGGGCTGGCGAGCCACGGGTTTTCTGTTACAATGTGCGCCACTCGTCCACGGCGCGAGGATACTGTAACTCGTTGTTTGAAAATGGTTTAGCGACAGGACGGGGCGTTCACGGGGGCAGCTGGACGCCGGGACGCGCGCGCAGCGCCCAACAACCGGGCACGACGATGGCAAAACTTCTGGCGGTATCAGTCTGGGACGACATCCTCGAACACGTGCGCCTGCATTCGCCACACCTTGCACGCACGTGGTTCTTCGCGCTTGAACCCACCGAACTCGCCGGGGGCGTGCTCAGCATCACCGCGGCCAATCCACCGCAAGTGCGATATCTCAACGAGCATTGCCGACGAACGTTCGCGGAAGCGGCGCAGGCCGCCACGGGCAGACTCATCAGCGTCCGCTTCGAGTGCGAGGGGCAAAACGAAGACGACGATATGCTCGCGTTCGAGGATGATGGATCACTGCTCAAGCTATCCGATGACTACCTGTTCAACAATTTCATCACTGGACCATGTAACCGCTTGGCGCACGCCGCCGCCGTCGCCGTCGCTGAAAGCCCCGGCAAAGCGTACAACCCCCTGTTCATCCACGGCGATGTCGGGCTGGGCAAGACACATCTGCTCCAGGCAATCTGTCATGAGTTCAAACGCCGCAGATCCGACGCCAACATCGTCTATATCTCCTGTGAAACCTTCACCAACCACTTCATCCAGGCCGTCGAACGCGGTGCCCTGCATCAGTTTCGATACCGATACCGCCACGCAGACTTCCTCGTCATCGATGACATCCAGTTTCTCGCCGAACGCGAACGCAGCCAGGAGGAGTTCTTCCACACGTTCAACACGCTCTATCAGTCCCAACGTCAGATCGTCCTCTCCGCCGACTGCAGCCCCGCGGAGATTCCGAGTCTCGAAGAGCGACTTGTCAGCCGATTCAACTCCGGCCTGGTCGCCCTCGTCGACAGACCGTGCCTCGAAACACGCATGGCGATCGTGCTTGCCAAGACGAGGCTACGATGTATCGACGTTCCCAAGGATGTGATCAAGGCCATCGCCACACACATTGACTCCAACGTACGTGAGCTTGAGGGAACGCTGGCCAAGCTCACCCTGCTTAGTCAGACGCGCGGCGGGCACATCGATATCGACCTGGCCATGGAAGCGCTCGGGGTGTGTGCGCCCAAGCCCATTATCAGCATTCCTGAGATCCTCAACACCGTATCGAAGCGGCACAACCTTCGGCTCTCGGATCTTCAAGGCAAGAAACGCACAAAGTCGATCGCGTTTCCGCGACAGGTTTGCATGTATCTTGCCAGGGAACTCACAAACCTCAGCCTCGAAGAAATCGGTGGCTACTTCGGAGGACGTGACCACACTACGGTCATCCACGGGCATCGACTCATTACGAAACGGAGACAGGTGGATCCCGAACTCGACCTGGAACTTCAGAACCTGCAAACCACCTTGAAGAATGGCTCCTGACAGGAACAGCCACATGCGTGTTGCATTCAAATCAGAATCTGCCTTACACGCGGCTCGGTCGCGCTCACCGGCGCAACCATGTGAAAAGTCTGCACGTAGGCAAGAACGAACACAACAGGTTATCCACATCCCGTACGCACGATGGTTTCACGTAACCTCTGGTACTACACGAGCTTATGGGGTTGCACACGGTTCTTGTTCACGTTATCAACATGCCTTAATGAAGAATGATTACTTAGAAAGACAGAAATACTATCTCCAGGTACTGAGCAAATGTTGGAAGGGATCCCCATGAAACTCTCCGTCAACCGAGCTGAGTTCGCCGAAGCGGTTCTCACCACGGCCAGCGTCGCGCCGCAACGCACGCCCAAGGAGATACTCAAGCACGTTCTCATCGACGTGCATGACGACTACGCGCTCTTGTCGGCCACCGACCTCGATGTCGCGGTGCGGTTCAGCGTCAGCCAAGTGGAAGTCGCATCGCCCGGTTCCGTGCTCGTGCGCGCCGACAAGCTCGCCCAGGTTGTACGCGAGTCGGAAGACGAGATCCTGACGCTCGAGTCCGCAGACAACGTGTGCCACGTCCGAGGCCAGGACAGCCATTTCCAAATCTACTCGCATGATCCGAAAGGCTTTCCGGAGTTCCCCGAAGCGGACGGGACGTACGACTTCGATCTCGACGTCAGTGCTCTTCGCGAATTGACCAACTGGACGGTCTTCGCGGCAGCCCGCGAAAACACGCGCTACGCCATCAACGGTGTGTTGTGGGAAGCCAAAGGTGGCGAACTCACCATGGTCGCGACCGATGGGCGACGGCTGTCGAAAGCAACGCGCAAGATTCACGGAGACGTGAAAGATCACGCCGCCATCGTCTCAACCAAAGCCATGCATCTCTTCGGACGCGTTCTTGTGGAATCCGACGAGAGGGTGTC
>JAJDDR010000064.1 GCA_029260255.1 Phycisphaerae bacterium | reverse complement strand
GGCGTGCTCTTGCGTCTGGTCGGTGCTACCGGACTCGGCCGGCACCTTTGACCCCACAACGGAATGCACGACGATCTACACCGTCTTGGAAATCGGTGACGCCGTGATCGCCGTCGTGCAGACGTGCCGTGGCACGGCACTCGAGTTCTTCAACGGGGTGCACGCCGAGTCGACCGGCCCGATTGTGATCCAGGCCCAGGATCCGGTAGCCGGAGTCGTCATACCGAACGATACCAATTGCACGACGCCCCGGACGATATGCGTGTTCGATGGCGAGACGGTGACCCTGGATGGATCGGATAGCGCTGCGGACACGCAGCTCGCTTTCCAGTGGGAGCAGATCGCCGGTCCGCGGGTTGCGCTTCTCAACCCGCAAGCGCCGAACGCCGGTTGCTGCAATCCCACGGACGTCCCCGATCCTGAGCTTGCCTGCACCAACCCCGATATCTGTCGCCTCGAAACCGTGCAACTCGTTGCCCCCGGAGTCGGTGCCGCGGCCCAACTATCATTGCGTTTCCAGCTCACCGTTACGGAAGAACAAGGGCCCGGGATCTCGCTGACCAGCACGACGCAGGTTACGGTCGTCGTGGAGCCCTGTCCCACAGCCAACCCGGTTGCGGAGCCTGTCGCTGTGGTCGAGAACAATCCTGTTGTTCTGACCGCGTCGCAAGACACGGGCCTGTTGGACATTTCGTACGACTGGCGTCAGCTCGCCGGCCCGGCTGTCACGTTCACAGATCCGACAGGTCTTATCGAGGGCTGTTGCGACCCCACGAATTCCCCGGACGATAACTCTGCTTGCACGAGCGACGCGATATGCCGCCTCGCAACAGTCCGCTTCGTCGCACCGGCCGTCAATAGCAACGGGGCGACCCTCGAATTCGAACTTGAAGTCTCCGTGGATGGATGCCCGACCCCCGACACTGACACCGTCACCGTTACAGTGAACGATACGCCAACTCCAGGCTGCGTCAGCACCTGTGGCAACGGTGCGCCGGAATGCGGCGAACAGTGCGACGGCGCCGGAGAATCAGCCACCTGCGACGCCAACTGCACCTTCGCCGTTTGCGGGGACGGCACACTTAACACGACCGCGGGCGAGGAGTGCGACGACGGAAACACCGGTCCCGGCGACGGCTGCGACCAGAATTGCCAAGACGAGTCCACTGTGACTGGCGCCTGCTGCCTGACCGCGACCGGTCAGTGCCTGTCGGACGTTTCGCTGGCCGGTTGTCTGGTCGCTTCCGGCATCTACCAGGGCGACGGTTCCATTTGCACACCCGGCCTTTGCCCCATCTGTGGCGACGGACCCCCGGCGACCGGCAGTGAACAATGTGATGATGGCAGCCGCTGCGAAGACGGTACCACTGATTGCACGACAGATTCAGCGCTCTGCACGACTATCGGCGGTGGTACGTGTGCCCCTAGAGCGGGCGACGGTTGCGACGAAAACTGCAGGTTCGAGGTGTGCGGCAATGGACCACCGGTGCAAGTTGGCGAGCAGTGTGACGACGGAAACGTCACTCCGGGGGACGGGTGCAACGCCAACTGTCAGATCGAGTTCTGCGGTGACGGCGTGACCAACAACAACAACGAGGAGTGTGACGAAGGGGCCGTCGACACGGCCGGCTGTGACGGCGACTGCACCCTTGTGCTGTGCGGCGACGGATACACGAATACCGTCGCGGGTGAGGCGTGTGACGACGGTGTTGGAGGTGTGCCGGCCGACTCCGCGACCTGTGATTCGGACTGCTCGCCACCCGTGTGTGGGGACGGTCGCACCAATGCAGCCGCCGGCGAAGAGTGTGACGACGGCGGCGTTGTGCCGGGTGACGGATGCGACGAGAACTGCGACATCGAGGGGCGCCGTGTCGAGGGCAATGTGTACCGAGGGGATCGCGATCCGGCGGTGCCCAGTGGGACGCTCGCCACGGTTCGATCGGCGACCGTGCAAATCTGGCGTCGCGACACCGCGACGGGAAACCTCCTAGAGTTGATTGTTCAGGCCCAGACCGGTGCCTCCGGAACCTACTCCATGGTCATTCCGGATGCCGCGTTCGCCGGCGGACCGTTCAACGGCACTGTATTCGTTACCGCGGACAACGATGTGGTGAACGAGCAAAACGTCCTTCTCGACAACGTCGCGCAGGACGGGCCGGACATACCGGGAGACTTGGTCGTGTTCTTCAACTTCTACATTGACGACGACGGAGCCGCACAGCCTGGATTCAATCCCAGTGCGCCTTTGGGCACCCTCGATAACCCGCATCCGACAATTCAGGAATCGGTCAATCTGGTCTTCCCCGGCGATAGCGTCTTCGTCAAAGCGGGCACCTACTTCGAAACGGTGTCGATCCCCCGCAATGGCACGGTAGACCGGCGGATCGTGTTCGAGAACTACCAGGACGCCCTAGTCACTATTGATTGTGAGTTAACCCGTGAAAACTGCTTCTTCGTGGGAAGAAACCAGGCACCGGGTGGCGGAAACTATGTCACGGTGGACGGATTCACGTGTACGAATCCTGCAGCGCTAACCGGCAGCGCAGCCGGTGTCCTTGTACTTGGGACCGACGGCGTCATCATTCGGAACTGCCATATTTTCTATGAGCCCTTCGACGGATCTGCCGCAAACTCGGCACGGGGCATTTTCGTCCAAGCAGACAATGAAGACACGATAATTGAGTTCAATCACGTACATCATGTGTTTACTGGAATCGAGACTCGGTTCGGGGGAGGCGACTTCCCCGGATTCCCGCGAAGGCCCATCATTCGCTCGAACCATGTGCACCACATCAACATGTTGGGCGCCGCCGCGAACAACGCTGTGGGAATCGGTGTCAAGAATGGGACGATCACGGCTCTGGTCGAACATAACGTCGTACACCACTGCGATGATGGCGGCATCGTCACTGACGACAGCGCCGGAAACCATATCATCCGGTACAACATTGCCTATCTTATGGACCATCTGGACGGTCAAGGTAATGGCCCGGGCATCAAGCTGAAGCCCTCCCAAGCTGTGACACCGCCGGCTGGCGACCTCGTTCACCACAACGTCGTGTTCCTGAGCCGCGCGTCCGGATTTGAGCTCAACGCATGGGCAGCCACCGGCATGGGAGTTGGGCATTTCCTTTACAACAACCTTGCCTACGGCAATGTGATTTGTGGTTTCAGTCTAACGGGTCCCGACCCCGCGCGGCCTGAACAGCACTCATTTGTGTTCAACAATATTGCCTTCGGGAATGGAGCATGTGATGTCGGGTACAGCGGAAATGCGTCGGAGTTCGATTACAACTTCAATGATGATGGACCGGTCCTGAATCCCCACGGTATTCATGGTGGTTTTCCTGGCGCCGACCCCGTCGACCCGTTGTTCGCGGGTATCCCCCTGCTCGACGGTATCGTTGTGCAAGATGGGGTCGTGACACCGACCCCCGCTGTTTTGGAGGGGCTCAACGACCGGGTGCTGTTCCCCGATGCAGCGAGCGCTGTTCTAGAGGCGAAGTCACTCATCACACAGATATTCGGCCTCACCTCAGCCTCTCAGGCGATCGATCGCGCACTCAGTATTGAAGGCATGTTGCTGTGCGATGAGGACGGCGATTGTTTTGGAAGCACGTGCGATATAGGCAGCGGTTTTTGCGTTGCGCCACTAGCGTTGCCTGACTTGCTGGGCAACCTGGCCTGCGACGATCCTAGCATCGTCGATCCGTTTGGCGATGGCACTGCCGGGCTTTACGACATGGGACCCATCGAGTTCCGCGATCCCTGTCCATAGTGGCCACTCGGAAGCGGTAGTCCGGTTTTGCTAAAGCAGTTATGCGCTGTGCTCGGAGATTCCGAATCGGCGAGCTCGCCCTTCTCCGTGTTCAGCAGCCGCCGAAGCGCTCGCCGCCGCCGCCGCGCCGCCACGTCGTGTCAATCCAGCGAGAGTGGATGGGCGGGTATGGAAAGGCACCAGCTACCGCGCTCCCTCAGCGAGTGTGCTCTTCCTGTCGGGCATCACCAGTCCCTAGTACGCGAAGCAGCCTGTAACTATCGGTGCTGGCAACGATGGCCAAGCTGGCGGAGTCAAGTGGCTCCGCGCGGTCGCACCGGACCAAAAGGTAATCCGCGTTGACATCGCGCGCGATTGTCGAGTAAGCCTCCAAACGCTCTGCGTGCCCTTCGAGTTCAGCGGCGGATGACAATTGCACTTCCAGATCAAACCACTCCAACAGTCGAGCGTGATTGCTGTAGGCCAGCGAACCGCCGTCCTTGCGACAGTGCACAACCGGGCGCATAGCGTAGTAACGAATCGGCAGGGGATCGAGCTCACCGACCGGCAAGATCCGCGAGCCGACGGGCGTCGACTCTCGGATCGTAGTGAGAATCTTCATCCAGTCCTCCTGCTGATTGCCCGTGCGGTATTGGCGCTTCATCTGGCCTGTTGCCGCTCGCTTGACGTACTCACCAGAATTCGACGACGCCCAGAGCAATAACAACGCGACTCCCACTACCGCGGGAACCTTCGACACGACCCGTCCGTTGAATCGCTTGCCAGCATCCACCAACGGCAGCAACACGAATACCAGCATGCACGGAATCAGATACCTGACGTTCCGAATGAGATCGATCTCCACGGGAATCTCGCGCCGGGACCGCGCAATCTCGTGCTCGACAAGCGGAACGACAATCGCCACGATCGCCAGCCCCAGCGTCCAGCAGTCGAGGATCAGAACGCTCTTCAGGTCCTTCCTGCGCAGCACGTGCGTCAGAATCGCTCCGCCAAGGGCCACGGGCCACAGGCCCTGACTCGCCGTGAAGAAATCGCGAAGCGCGCGCGGTATGTCCAGGAATCCCTTGGCGAAACGGTACTGCATCGCAGCGAACACGCGGTCGTAGTCCGGTGTCTCCCCATGGTCGTGGCTGGTCAAGTAGTTCGCCAGAAACGGCGCCGCCACGACCAGGAATACGACGCCGATCAGAAACATCCACATGGCTCTTTTCCGCAGCGACCAGCTTGCTGGGAGAAAAGGGATCAGACCACACCACAGTGCAAACGCCCAGGATGGCGCGCTCACCGGGTGGACGTACATGAGCACACCTGCACAGGCAAGCAGCCAGGGCCAGGCGCCAGCCCTCGAACGCCAGTGATATGCGGCTGCAAGCAGGAACGGCAGGAGACTCTGATAGCTGATCCGCGGGGTCGGATCAACGTAGAGACCCCAGAAGTCGAGCTTCCATTTGAAGGTGACTAAGGTGGCCACTGTGAAAAGTATTGCCCAGAATCGATGCCCCGTCAGCACACGACCGAAAACGTAGAATCCGAGCGCCTGCAGAAACACGTGTGGAGCCAACAGGCACACAAACGCTGTTCCATAATCGCCAGTGACGCGAGCGAGTCCACGGATGATCGGCACGTGTACTGTTGAGTAGAATCGAATGTTGTCCAGATTGCCAAGCAGTGCGTCGCCGTCGAAGAGTTCGGGGTGATCCCACGCCGCGGCAAAGCTCGCAATGTTCCCGGCGTCGTCCGTGAGGAACACAAACGGAGTCACTCCCTTCCATCGCATGTAGAAAAGAAGGGCCGCACAAATGGCAAATCCGAGTACGAGAACGACATCAATGCGCGCTACGACGCGCGGTGCTACGTGGTTCGCATTCGACACGGAATGTCCAGAATCTCGCCCAGTTGTTTCAGCCATGTTCGTTGCCTCTTGTTTGGCCAAACGCCCACGTCTCCAGGCATCACACGCGATACGTTCTGCACCACTGCTCGAACACCAGCAATGACCAGATCTTTCGGCTCAGATCGCGCATGCCACGCCCGTGGCCGCGAAGAACTCCCTCAACCGCGCGCCGTTCCAAGAACCTGCCCGACCGAGCGGAGGCTCCCAGGAGCATGTCCGCGGCCGCGTGCTCCATGCCGCCGCGGAACCAGTCTTTGATGGGGATGCCGAAGCCCATCTTCCTGCGGTTGATCACGGCTTCGGGAAGGCGGTCCCGCATTGCCGCCTTAAGAATCACTTTGCCAACCCCGTTGTTGACCTTTAGATTCGGTGGACATGCGTTAGCGAATTCCACGACCTTGTGATCCAGAAAAGGCGGTCGCACCTCGAGAGAGTTCTGCATAGCCATGCGATCCACTTTCACGAGTATGTCGTCCGGCAAGTAGGTCTTCTGATCGACGGTTTGGAGTGTGGTGAGTAGGTCACCGTCCGCGTTCGCCCAGAACCGATCGAGACTCCGTGATATGCCGCCGCTCGGTGCTTCGGCGCGTTGCGGCAACAGCCCGGCACATTCCTTGGCCGAGAACACGCCGGCCAAATCCAGGTATCGCCGCGCCCCGGTCGCCCCAATGCGTTCGATGAGCCCCTTGCCCCACATGAATCGAGGCATCAACGCGGACGCGGGGTCACAAACCATCCGTCGGATTGCGGCCGGTATCCAATCAACCCATTTGTACGCCATTGCGTCTCTGTATCGCGTGTACCCGCCGAGGATCTCATCCGCGCCGTCACCCGAGAGGCACACCTTAACATGTTTCGCGGCTTCCCGGCAAACATAGTACGTCGGCAGCGCTGAGGGATCCGCGAACGGTTCGTCAAGATGCCATACGATGTCCGGCAGCACAGACACATCGCGGTCCCTCACAATGATCTCGTGGTGCTGCGTCTGGTAGCGGTCCGCCGTCTCTCGCGCAACCGCAAGCTCGCTGTAATCCTCTTCAGCAAACCCCACGGAAAACGTCTTCACCGGCGTGCCCAGTTGCCGACTCGCCAGTGCGGTGATGGTCGCAGAGTCGACACCGCCACTGAGAAACATACCCACGCAAACATCGGCCCGCAAGTGCAATCGAACCGCCTCTTGCAGAACACTGTCGAATTCTTCGACGTATCCGTCGGCACCGCGCAGCGTGTCGACACGACAGTTGACGTCCCAGTACTTGCGAACGTCAATACGCCCATGGAGCCATGTTAGTGTATGTCCCGGAGCCAGTTTGGACGTACCTCGCACAATGCACCGATCCCCAGGCACATACCCCAACGCAAGGTATTCACTGAGTACTTCGATGTCGACTTCTCGCGCAATGGACCGGTCGCAGAGCAGTGACTTGAGCTCGCTGGCGAATACGAAACGCTCGTCCGCCTGAAGGTAGAAAAGAGGCTTGATTCCCAGTCGATCGCGGGCCAAGAAGACACTGCCATCGTGACCGTTCCATACGGCAAATGCGAACATCCCGCGCAGATGGTCGACGCACCGCTCACCATACTCTTCATACAAGTGGACAATCACTTCAGTGTCTGAATGTGTCCTGAACCGATGTCCCCGGGCGATGAGGTCGGCCATCAGTTCAACGTAGTTGTAGATCTCACCGTTGAAGACTACGCCGATGCTGGAGTCCTCGTTGTAGATGGGCTGGTCACCGGCGTCAAGATCGATGATGCTCAATCGTGTGTGACCCAAGCCGATGTTGCCCTTCACAAGATAGCCGGTACCGTCTGGTCCGCGGTGTGTCAGGACGGTCGTCATCTGCTTGAGCAGTTCGCCCGGCACCGATGCCCCGGGTTCGCGCAGGCAGATCCCGCAGATCCCGCACATTACGAAATCGCTCCGCCAGCCTCTTGGCGCCCGAACACACCCGCCGCAGGGTGTTCCGCAGCAGTCTCGACATCGCGAGGACGAAGGAACAAAAACTCATTGCACCCCAGTGAAGACGTCGAATGAAGTCGCTCCAACTGCAAGCCCAGCTCACCATGGCAGAAACTGAACATCTCGCCGGACGACGCAAACTCGTAGGGATAGCCCCCGACCCAATCAACGAGGTCGTACCACCAGCTCATTCCGCGTTTACCCCGATACCGTCGGATTTCTCGAAATGGGTTGCGCAACGTCACCAGAAATGCCGCAAGGTCTTTTGCCGCAAACCAGCACTCCATGGCGCGTTTGACGATCGCCGGGTTTCTGTTGTAGATACGCTTAAGCCTCAACCATCCATGGGAACCCCGGTATTGCCGCATTGTATCGTATTCCAAACGGTTGTAGATCGAGATGAAGAACCGGCCGCCGGGTTTGACCAACCCGGCGGCGTTGCGGATTGCATTCCACATTGCGCCGGTATGGTGTAGCACGCCCCATGAGTAGACAATGTCCGCCGGCGGTAGGCGGGAGATGATATCACGATCGAGGACCGAACCGTGGAACACTCTCCAGTTCTCGGGACAGCCCGCCTGCTCTCTCATATGTTCACAGCAACGAACGGACAGGGGGTCGACGTCGAAGCTGATCACCTCTGCAGCGCCCAGAGCGTGCGCCGCGTGCGAGAAGATGCCGCTGCCGCATCCGATGTCGATAAACGTCAAGCCCTCAAGGCCGGTCAGACCGAGGAATCGGGCCGTCTGAGCCTTGGCAATCTCTATCTGATCCGCTTGCAGACTGTGTCGAAGAAAGTTCGACCAGTTCCTTCCGAACGAGAACTCTTCCGCACTCTTGGGCATAGCGATCCTCTAGGCCGTGCCTGCCTTGAATAATGCCGGACGATGACGACGGCGATCTCGCAAAGCCGCCTCGATTGCACACTCCAGTGCGTCAACGGTTGCAGCGACGCTATGATGGGCAGACACGTATTTCTGGGCGGCGCGCCCACACTGACGCCAATGATCGAGGCGTGCCGGCGCGTCAAGCAAGCGCTGCTGCAACGCCTCGAAGTCGGCCGCGACCTCACCCAGCCCATACTTCTCAATCAACGCATCCGGATCGACAGAGCTTAGCACGGGTGTGCCGCACGTCCATGCTTCGAGAAAAACGTTCGGAAATCCTTCGGCCACGGATGTGCATAGCAGCAGATTAGCCCGGCGGTACAACGTGACCATATCTGCCCGGGCAACATACGGATGGTAGGTGACATTGGGAACGGAATGCAACTGCGTTCTGAACTCGCGACCGTACGTGGAACGCAAGTTGCATTGCCCGACGATGTCGAAGTGACAGTTCGGGACCGTGCCCGCCAATTCCGGTATCCATTCCGAACGCTTTTCGGGGCTTAGCCTGCCGACCCATAGCACAGAAAAAGCGGACTGCGGCGATCCTCTTAAGGGGTCTTCTGCAGATAATTCCGGATGACAACAACTGCGTACCAGAACCGACGAGAGTCCGAATCCGTCAAGGAGGAGTCGTTTCTGTTGGTTGCTTTGGGAGAGGATGACATCGGCCCGGCGCAGGCCGTATCGATAAAGCCTGCGCTCGGTAACACCCGCCAGTAGCGGAAGTTTCGGGTCACAATTGGAATCGTGGGCCAAAGCAAAAACAACTCGCCGTCCATTCCACTGGCACCATCGAACCACCAGGCCGGTTTCCGTCGCCGCCCCGCGCTGATAGTAGATAGTCGCGTCGGCCCGGCGCATCGCGGACCAAAGACGGGTAACGCGGGGATGCAAGAAGCGTACGAAACGCACGCCCGCGTCGCGGGGATACGCCTTGTACACTCGGATACCGTCGATCTGCTGGCCGTCAGGTTGACCATGATCGAGCACCACGAAGCTCACTCTATAGTCTCTCCGAACGAACTCCCGAGCGAGCAAAACCTGCTGCACTTCAGCGCCGCCAATGTGTTGCAGATCGTTCCTCCCCGAGAGGAGGCCATAGGCGTTTAGCGCCACGAAACAGATGCTCGGTTTGGCATTCTGCGGGGCTGCTGGGTCAGTCATATCGCATTCCGACACGTGTTTCTGCACTCGGACAGATTTAACTGGGTCCCGGCATTTCCGCACGCTGCCCGGCCCCATCGATCAGCGCGTCGAGCACGCCCCGGTTGGACGCTCCGTACAGCTAGCGTTGGGACTGCGCAGGCTGCGCACTCATTATCGACCGAAGGCCTAGGCGCGTCCAGCACGCTCTCAACTGCTGGCGCGGGCCGAAGGCGGTGGGTGGTTACTTCCACCGGTCTGGGCGTCTCTCACCATGGGCATTCGGCGGACGAGGCGCCTGCGTTGGGCGTGGGTCAGCGCGAATCGCCAGAACAGCGCAAAGTACAGCGCGCTCGCGGCGGCGAGGCCAACCGCGACGGTCAGCAGCGGTCCCGCCGCGAGAAAGAGGCGAATCAGCACGAGAACGACGCCGAACGGTACGGCCAACAGCAACGGCTTGGCAGCGGCTCGATACCAAAACCGTAGCGGCGATGCGTCGAGCACACGACAGGCGTAAACCGGCGTGACGATTAGATTCACCAGCGTCATCGGAACGACGAGTCCCATCGCGGCACCGAGCAGGCCGTGATCGAAAACACCCACGAGCAGCACGGTCAGTCCGATCCCGACCACGCTCGCGACGAATTCAGCGAGGGCCGGCCAGCCATGACGCGCCATTCCCATCAGCACGTGGTAGGCGCCGCGCTGCGCGAACACCGCCAAGTGCCCGACCGCGAGCACCGCGATCAATGTGGTGTCCGCGAACTTCGAACCCATCCAGATCTCAAGCAGCGGTCCGCCGAGCAGGGTCAGCAGCATTACGGACGGAAACGCCACGTACAGGCTGTATTGCGTGGCCTGGTGCATCGCTCGCAACAGGGCATCGTGCTCGCCGCGTGCGTGCAAGTGGCTGGCCCGCGGAGTGAACACCATCGCAACTTTCTGAACGACGCGATCGACAGTACGAACAAGCGAGCGCGGCCGGGCAAAGAGCGCCACCGCCTCGACGCCCAGAAAGTACCCCACAAGCATGAGGTTGGTCTGGTACAAGATCACGTTGGATATGGAACGAAGCAACGTCTTTCCGCCGAACGTCAGAACGTGCCGGAGCATTGCCCGGCTCACGTGACGAGGGGCGAGACGCCACTCGGGGCAGATGCCACGGGCGAACCGCAGTTTGATGCAGCCAGCCGTCAACTCCCCCAGCAGATACACTCCCGCCATGACCGGCAGTCCGAAATCCAGCAACACGACCGCCGCCACCA
>JAJDDR010000063.1 GCA_029260255.1 Phycisphaerae bacterium | reverse complement strand
CCGCCGCATATACGCCGAGTCGGTCCGAATGGCATTGGGCTTTGGGTCTATTCGCCCCCTCGCCCACCAGCTCGACGCCTCGTATACGGTTCGTGTTCCTCAGGCCGGGAGTTTGCCTTGGTTCACGCTCCCGCCTTGGTCGCGTTCACCCTTCAGATCCCGCCTCGCGACGGACACCCTTGCGGTTCGGCTAGGAGTTCCTGCCATCAAGGCCTCCACCGGGACTTCCACCCGGCAAGTCACTTCCTGGGTCGCTTTCGCTAACCAGTTATCCAGCGCCAGGTCATGACGCTGCGCGTCATGCCTGACGCACGAAGTAGACGGACCGCCCGGCATGTGCCGAGCGGTCCGTCTCAATACGCCCTCTGTTGTTCTGTCGCCGTCCCAGCGACCGCATCGCCTATGGCAGAGGCGGAAGCGACTCACCCGACCACGGTTGGGTGGCCGGTGGCGAGACGCCGTTGACAAGCTGCCGAAACGCCAGCAAATCGAACGGTCCAATCGCACCGTCACGATCCGTATCGATGTAGTCGCGGTTCACGCCGAAAGCTGGCGACGACACGTTGTTCGCATATTGACGGAAGCGAAGCAGATCGAACGGCCCGACCGTGCGGTCCTGATCGACATCGCAGGGAAGGTACCCCACGACGAGGCTTCCATTGAACGGCGCGCCGTTGCACGTGGATCGCACGTTGCTCACCCCGATCCGCGTCCAGTGCTGAACCGTGATGATCCCGTCAAGCTCGATCGTCACCGTCTGGCCGTCCGCGGTGCTGATGCCGACGATCGACGGCGGCGTCCCGGCCGTGTCGCTGATCGAGAATCGGTCAGCGCTCAATGGCGTTCCGTCGCTGTTTTGGATGGGCGTTGTGAGCTTGAGCGTGATGGCATCCAGACCGAGGTTCACGTTCGATCCGTTATTGCTCTCGGCACGCGGGTCGATGTACAGGTCGAAAATGCCCTCAT
Source organism: Phycisphaerae bacterium (assembly GCA_029260255.1). Lineage (GTDB taxonomy): Bacteria > Planctomycetota > Phycisphaerae > UBA1845 > UBA1845 > OFTM285. The sequence goes on along the minus strand of JAJDDR010000063.1, from coordinate 2,944 downwards.
CAACAGACACCCCCGCCTGGGCCACGGCGAATCCGGGCGGCGCACACTCCGCCGCTTCAAACCAGAATCCACCGGTCAGTTCCAGATTTCCGCCGGTTGCGGGCGGACTTGCGTCGTGCTGGCCGATGGTCCCGGACAACTCGAACGAGCCACCGGTGGTGGTCATGGCGCCTCCACCGTCGATCGTGTACCAACCGATGGTCAGGCCGCCCTCGCCACGGGTCACAGTTGCCGCGGTGAGTGCAAGCACGACGCCGAGCCCGATGTGCGTAGATTTCAGTATCATCATTCAAACCTCCAGACTACAGTTCGGGACCCGACTATTCGAGAGTTTCCTTTTTAGAAGGCAGATCCCCCGCCGGCTGCCGCAGCGCCTCCGCGGCTTGGTGGTCCGCCCTGTCGCGTGCCTCTGCCTCGGTCTCCACGGCCTCCTGCCAGGCTCGCTCCTTCGGCGCTTCGATGGCGTGATCTCGGGATAGCCCGTAAAGCTCGGGATGGAGGTAGAGTCCCTTTTCGTCGTCGGGCTTCACTTCTTCAACCGGAATCCTGTAGGCTTCGGCCCACTTGTCCTGGCGAATGCCGGTTATTTCCCAGGACACCTTCATGCCGGGATCGCCGCCGGCGATGCCGAACTGGTTGCCCTGCAATTCCTCGGCGATGTAGAGATTGGGACCGGGCGCGCCGATCGCGGTGAGCTGGTAGCGGAAGTCGCGGTTGAGGACGTCGAACCACTCCGGCATCGTAATGCGGGCAGCGCCCTCGCCGTCGAGCACGACGACGCCATTGTAGATGTTCATCATGTCCGGGCTCTCGACGAACGAGTGCAAGAGGTACTTGTTGGCCGGATCGAGCGGGTGGTCGATCTTGAACGATCCGCCGCCCTTGCTGAGACTGCCGGTGACCACGACATCACCTGAGAAGTGGCCTGCCTCGTCCGAGGTGCTCGAGCCCCAGATTCCCCATGCGGATGAGCCCGTGTTGGCGACACCGCGAAGTCCGGTACCACTGGTCGCGGTCGATTCCGCGTAGACGCCGTAGCTGCCGGTCCCACCGGACGCGCTGGTCGCCAATATCCCGCGACTAAAAGCGTCGCTGACGACATGCATTTTTGCGGTGGAACTGGGCGTATTCGTACCGACGCCGACGTTGCCCGTGCCGGAGCTACCGATGTGAACGTCGCCCCCTTCGTGGTTTATGGACAGCGTGGATGCGACTCCGTTGTTCCGCACCATTAACTCGTTGTTATCAATCGCGAGGTTGACTCCGGTGGGCGCGCCGAAACGGAGATACGCGCCGCCGGCGGGTGAAACGTCGGTGCCGCGAGAGACCTCCACGACGTCGGCATCGAGCGTGAGCTTCCCACCGCCGGCCGCACCACCGCCGTCCTCGCAGTGAATGGTCAGGTCGTCGTCGATCGGCTCATCGATGTATGCCCAGTCGGCGTCACCGAAGTTCAGGCGAGAACCCGAGCCAAAGGAGCCGGGACCCATCAGTCGAAGCGTGTCGTCGCCGTCGTCAGCCACAGTCAACCGGTGTGTCGAGGTAGCGGTTCCGATGCTGACGTCGCCGGTGGTGTCAACGGTGAGCGCGTCGGTTGGGTTGCCGTCGGACGCGTTCAGCGCGCTGTGCCAGTGATTGCTGCGTGATGCGGTGGCCGCGTTTCCGCTTCCGCTGAAGTCGACGGCCAGGTTTGCAGCGCCGGACAAGGCGCCGCCGGTGAGTCCGGGACCGGCGCCCACCGACGTGATGTCGCCCGGCGTGAAGGAGAGATCACCCGGCTGAATCGACCCGTTGACCACGCTGTCGCTGTCGACGCTGTTGTCGGCCACGGTCTCGGCGTGCCCCGAGAGCATGGAGTACGGTGTCGGCGCGACCGGCTGGCGTGGCACGATCGGGACATACGCACCCCCGGCGGCGGGAACGCGCGCCGCGATCGCAAGCCACCGCGGAGCACCGCTAAAAACGTTCGCGCCGAAATCGAGACTGACCATGAACAGCCCGTTGTCCACCGCGACATTGAGCTGCGTCACAAGCGGTCCGACCGCCGCTCCCCCGGCCGCAGCGTCATACGCCCGAAACTGAAAATCCGCCACGCCGGTGTATGGCGCGCCGGCCTGCTTGAGTTGTCCCTGGTACGTAAAGCCCGTACCCACGGGATCGGCGTCGGCGTTGTGACCGCCGATGATCAGGACCGCCGCAATCACCAGTCCGTATCGTTTGACTCGCCTCATCGTATTGCCCTCCAAATGGCAAAGACCAAGAAATGCGGGTGGACGCCCACCCATCTTTTTCAAATCGGTTTCGACAACGGCGTGCAGGGTCCGCGCGGTGCGGCCGCGGAAACGCGCTTGCTTGGTGTACCCCATGCCCCAACGTATTCACACTAACCCCTGCAATCCGACCGAACTATAAAGCGAGGATGCCTGTGTTTCAATAGCAGCGGACGGAAAAACAGCCCTGCCATGGGAGCGGCGGATGGAATCCGCAGCGATTCGGCGCCATTTGCGGCCGGTTGAATCGCGTGGCGCCTCTGGCCGGTCCGGCGGGTTCTTGGCCAGAATCGGGTCTTATGAGGTTTCGATTCGGCAGGAAGTTAGCGACGGGCACCGTGGGTGTGCATGGACATGGACTCTTGGGCAGAGATTCCGCGGCTGGTGTTGGTCGAAGGCGTCAGCAAACGGAGCGTGTGCCGGGAGTTTGGGATTCGGTGGGGCGCGCTGAACAAGATCCCCGAGCACGGCGAGCCGCGTGGACACGGGTCGTGCACACCCCGAACCCAACGCAAGACCGGGGACCACTTCGCGACCATGGACCAGATGCTCCGGTCGGTCAGGTACATACGCATCGAGGAAGTCGTGATTGCATGCTGCTAGTGCTTTGTCACAGCTTACGTTTAGGGTAGACGGACTTCAGTTTGCATCGTGCGTCTTCGATGTTCATTTGC
>JAJDDR010000618.1 GCA_029260255.1 Phycisphaerae bacterium | reverse complement strand
CCGCAGCGCCGCGCGAATCGTACGCTACTATAACCACCCGCTCGCGGTGGGAGGCTTGAGGGGATCGGACGGAACAAGACGGGGGTGATCGTGCCGAACGCTCAGCAAAAACCGAACGGGTCCGTTTGTCGCTCGGGGTTTACCATGATCGAGATGGTCATCGTGCTGGCAATCGTCGGGACGCTCGCCGCGATGGTCGTCCCGAGATTCGCCGGCTCAATCGCGCGCCAACGCATCAACGCCTCCGCCAGACGCGTCGTTCGCGACCTGGCACTCGCGCGGCAACGGGCGATCGAACTCGGAACGCCGCAGACGGTGTCGTTCGTCGTCGCCCAGGACAAGTACACTCTGGTCGGCTTGTCCGATCTGGACCATAAGGTCGGCGATTACACCGTGACACTCTCCGAAGAGCCGTATCGGGCGGACCTCTTCTCGGCGAGCTTCGGAGCCGATGCCAACGTCGTCTTCGATCTGTACGGGGTGCCCGACAGCGGCGGAACCGTCGTGCTCAAGGTGGGAGACAATCAGGAAACCGTCACGCTCGACCCGACCACGGGCCAAGCCATGTGACAGAGGCTGGCCCCAAAGCATGACCGGACCCTGGCGAGTCTGAGGCGGCCCATGATGCAACGCAGGAACATTCCCCCGCGTAACCGCCGGAGAACGGCATTCACGCTCGTGGAGCTCGTGGTGAGCATGGGCATCATGAGCATCCTGTTCGGCGGCACCATCTCGGCCATACTCATCGCCAGCCACGCCCTGCCGGACGGGCAAAGCCCGGCCGAGCAAATCCTCTGCGGCGGCGAGGTCGTCGACGCGATCGCCGGCGACCTGTTTTACGCAACGGCGATCACCGAGAGCACCGCCACCGCGGTTACGTTTGCCGTGCCCGATCGAGGCCACGGCGCCGCGGGACCCGAGACGATCCGCTACGAATGGCTCGGTATACCGGGCAACCCCCTGACGCGCGAATACAACGGCGGCGTCAAGCTGACGGTCGCCGCGGGCGTCCAGGACTTTGCGCTGAGCTACAGCGTGACCGCGGCGAAGCTGGACATCAAGAAGGGCGCGCTCGAAGGATCGGAGCGCGTGCTCCTGCAACAGGACGGCACCAACTCGGGCACACCCTCCGATTTCGCCATCCAGACCGGATTCCTCTGTGCCGAGTCGTTCCAGCCCACGCTGCCCGGAACCGCCACGAGCTGGCGCATCACCCGCGTCAAGTTCATGGCCGCCCCGGACGCCGTGCTCGACGGCAAGCTTACGATCGAGTTGGTCCAACCGGACATGAGTGGCAAGCCGGGATTGACCGTGATCGACAAGGTCAATTATCTCGGTGAGTCGACCCTCGTCGCCAAGCAGTGGCACGAGGTTGCATTCACAAAAGCCGGCGGGCTGTCGCCCTCCAGCGGCGTCTTCATCAAGTTCTCCGGCAAGGGCACCGGCACCGTCGCGCTTCTCAGAATCGGCACCGGCGGAGTCGCCGCCGCGGGCACCGCGTTCTTCGCCGACAGCGGAACCGGCACGTGGGTGGAAAGCTCAACGACCAACATCTGGCTCAGTGTATACGGCACCGTGACCGGTCCCGACCAGGGAGCGGCGCCCACCGTGTCGACGCTGCACTCGGTCGGCGTCGCCTTGCAGACCGCGGCGAGCGCCGCAACCCGCGTCGAAACACAAGTCATGACCGTGAACGCTCCGGACGTGCGTGGTCTATGAAGCAGAACAGTCTGACAACCCGCCCGATGCCATCCGCGCGTCGTGCCATCACCCTCGTCGAGTCCGTGATCTCCATCATGCTCGTCGGCGTACTCATGGTGTCAGCGCTTGACACCGTCGGCGCCGCCCGGCTCGGTCAACTCAAGACCGGCGACCGCCGCGAGGGCGGGTTCCTCGCCGCGCAACTGATGGCCGAGATCCTCGAGAAGGAATACCGGGAGCCCGGCTCCAAAGCCGCCTCACTTGGACGGGACTCGGGCGAGTCGGGATCTACGCGCACCCTGTACGATGACGTCGATGACTACCACCTCTGGTCGGCGTCACCCCCGCAAGACGCCGCCGGCGTGGTCATCCCCGGGATGACCGGCTGGTCGCGCTACGTCACCGTCGACTGGGTCCTACTGTCCGATCCTCAGGTCATCCAGGGAGGCAACACGGACCTCAAACGAATCACCGTCGCCGTCGAGCACGACAACCGGGTGGTCGCGAAACTCGTCGCCCTCAAGTCCGCCGGACTGCCGCCACCGGACGGCTCCCCCGTACTGCTCTTCGTTGCCACCAACCCCGGCAGCCCGACCGCACAGGAATCCGCGAGAATAGCGATCATTGAGTCGTGGAACTACGCCGTGACCACCATCGCCGCCTCCGCTCCGCAGTCCGAGTTCGACAACGCCGTCTCGAAAGCCGTCGTCGCCTACGTGTCCGAGGAGATCGACGCCGTCAACCTCAGCACGAAACTCTACGGCGCGACCATCGGTGTGGTCAACGAAGACGCCTATATGGTCCGCGAGTTCGGCTTCAGCGACGGCGTGCTGTTCTACGACCCCCTGACCACGGTCGACATCACCAACAACGCGCACGACATCACCAAGTCCTTCGCGATCGGGAAGCTCACCGTCTGCACGTCAAGCCAGCCGCTCGTTTACCTGGGCCCGCTGGGCGCGCCCGGGCGAACGGGGTTGGCCACGTTGTCCACGAACAAAGATGCTCTGTACGTCGTCGAGACCGGCGCCGGCTTGTCCGCCGGCACCGCCGCCGGTCGCCGTGTGCAACTTCCGTGGGGATTCGACCCGTTCGATTTCAACTCGCTTACCGCGGACGCGCTCACGATCATGAAGGAGTCCATCGCCTGGGCGTCGGGGACGAGCGCGGGCGGAGCCGCCGGTTGCGGCGACGCGACGTGCGGCGCCGGCGAAGACGCGTGCAACTGCCCCGGCGACTGCGGACTGCCGGCCGCGACCGAGATCGCTGACGTCACCTGTGGCGACGGGCTGGACAACGACTGCGACGCCGCCACCGATTGCGCTGACGGCGACTGCGACGACGACGCGGCCTGCATCGCCGCGACGCTCTGCGGCAACACGGTGTGCGATGACGACGAAGACTGCAACTCGTGCTCGCAGGACTGCTCCAGCGTGAAGACCGGCGATCCGTCGGGCTGGTACTGCTGCGGCGACGGCACGCTCGCCCCAGCCGAGGGCGACGAAACCATCTGTGACGGAAATCCGTAACACTGCATGAAAGGTGCGGCAACCGCTGATGTCCACAATCAACATCAACCGAAACGGGGCGGACGGGCGAGTTCCAATCACGCGTCGCCGCCGGGGCTTGTCCTATGTGATGTTCCTGGGCAGCGCGACCGTCGTGATGGTCATCGGACTGTCCGGGCTCGCCGCCGCGCGCGTCCAACGCCGCGCTGCCGAGGGCGGTCGCGACGTCACCAACGCGCGCCTGGTGGCGTACTCCGCCGTCGAACGCGCTTTCGCACTCATCGCGGCCGACGCCAACTGGCGAACGGCGGTCGCGGGAGTCGCCATCGCCGATCAATGGGTCGGCGATTGTGCCACGGGAGTGACCGTGACCATCCTCGACAACGCCAACGGCGACCCGACCGACGATCCGGCGTACATCACCGGGGCGGCCAAGTGCGGCACAGCGCGGCACAAGATGCGCGTCACGGTGGTGCCCGACCGCGGCGGGCTGATAATCTCCCCCGGGAGCTGGACGCAAGTGCCGTACTGACGGTTTCCGCATTCGGGCGTGGAGAGGTCAACGTGATCGGACGCATGAGCCGTCGTTCGCAAGCACGCCACACGGTGCGATGTGCGGCATTAGAGCTGCATTCCCGCACGTCCGGTCCGCTGTTCGCCCGTTTGACTTCAACGCGATCTTTGGATAGAAGTGGAGGGTTGCAGCAGGATGATTTGCGGGCCGAATCGGACTCAGGAACGCGAATCGAGAGGTGCTCACGCGACGGGCCAAACCCCCCGCGCGGGCAGCCGTGCCACGTGATCGCGGCGGTCCGCCGCGCGCGTCGCGCATGATCCATGAGTCCGTCTTGCAGTGCTAGGCTACATCCATGAGCGAAGCCCCCGTTCCATCGGAATCACAGCCGTCGGTCGAGCCGCCCGCCAAACAATCAGCCCCCGACTGCGCGGGAAAGGTGTCGGCGAGCACCGCCGAAAGCGAGGGACCGAAGCCCATCACGCTTCCGCCGGCACCGGCCTCCAACGGCAACGACACCCCCGCGTCCGGCACGGAACTGTGCGGGCGCGTCGCGGTCATCAACGGCGACCAGATCTTTCTGGATGTGGGGTTGAAGCGCCAAGCCGTCATTCCCTGCGACCAGTTCGATAACGGCGCGGCGCCCGCGGTCGGCTCCGAAGTCGATGTCATCGTCGCGAGTTTCGACGTGCCCACCGACCTGCTGCGCGTCAACAGAAAAGGAACGCCCGTTGTCTCGGCGTTCGCCGACATGACCGTCGGCGCCGTGCTCGAAGGCCGAATCTCCGGAATGAACAAGGGCGGGCTCGAGGTCGAATTCGGTCCCGTCCGCGGCTTCATGCCCGCATCCCAGGTTGATACCAGGACGCTCAAGGACATCTCCGTTCTGCTCGGACAGGATGCGCGCTGCGAAGTCATCGAGATCGACGAAAAGCACCAGAAGCTCGTCGTCAGCCGCCGCTCCGTGCTGAAGAAGGAGTTGGCCGACTCACGTGCCCGGCTACTGCGCGAGTTGGAAGTGGGCCAAGTAATGAAGGGCGTCGTGACCAACCTCGCCGAATTCGGAGCCTTCGTCGACCTCGGTGGGTTTCACGGTCTCGTCCACATCAGCGACATGAAATGGACCCCCGTCGAGCAGGTCAGCGACGTCCTTGGCATCGGCGACGAGGTCGAAGTCAAGGTTCTCAAGATCAACAAGGATCGCAAACGCATCTCGCTCGGCATGAAACAGGTGACCCCCGACCCGTGGATCGGTGTCAAAGATGCATTCAAGATCGGCAGCAAGATACAGGCCCGCATCACGAAACTCGCCGAGTTCGGCGCGTTCGGCGAGGTGTCCGAGGGCGTCATCGGACTGATCCCCCTCAGCGAGGTCTCCTGGACCCATCACCCCACCGGCGCCGGTGAGACACTCAAGGTCGGCGAGTCCGTCGAAGTGGTCGTGATCGGTGTCGACACCAAGCGCCATCGCATGAGCCTCAGCGTCAGGCAGACGACCGAGGATCCCTGGTCGAACGTGTCCGAGTCATTCACGGCCGGAACGACCGTGACCGGAAAGGTCAGCACACTGCTCGATTTCGGCGCCCTGGTTGAGTTGTCTCCCGGGATCGAGGGGATGATCCATATTTCCGAGTTGTCGCGACAGCGCGTCGCCACGCCCGGCGACGTGGTCTCCGTCGGGCAAGATGTCTCGGTCAAGGTTCTGAACGTCGATCCGAAGAAACGCCGCGTCTCCCTCTCGATCAGGGCGACCCTCGAACCGGAGCCCGACGCCACCCCCACTGAAGTCGTCCTCAAGAAGAAACGCAAAAAGCCGCTCCGAGGCGGGCTCTCATCCCACTTCGACTGGTGATCCGCGCTCCGGCGGCGCGCGCTGGTTTTTTTTGCGGCATCCGTCTAGACTCCGAGACGTTCGCCCGCTGGGCGGCGGTGCGCGGAGACTGTTGGAACAGGGATTACCAACGTGCGATTCGGGCTGATTGACCGCGTTGTCGAACTCGAGCCGGGCGAGCGGATCGTAGCCGTCAAAGCCGTCAGCCTGTCGGAGGAGTACCTTTCCGAACATTTCCCGACCTTTCCCGTGCTCCCGGGCGTGTTTATGCTGGAGTGCATGGTCGAAGCCGCGACCTGGCTCGTGCGGTTGGCGGAGGATTTCGCACACAGCGTCGTATTGCTCGAATCGGCCAAGGGCGTTACATATAAGAGCTTCGTGGCGCCGGGTCACTTGCTCCGTGTGGAGGTTCGATGCCTGCGTTTGGCGCCGCAGGAGAGTCGGTTCTCCGGGGTCGGGCACTGTGACGACAACGAGGTCGTAAAGGGGCGGTTCAGCCTTACCCATTTCGACCTCGCGACCCGGGCTCCCGACATGGCGGCCGTCGACCGCCGGATTAGACAAGACGTGCGGGAGCGATGGTCGTTGGTGCGACCCGGTGCGAGTCGGGCATCCGACCCCCCGCGGACGATCACGGGGCGTAGGCCCCGACCATAGGCATCGATTTCTTGGAGGTCTATTGGATGGCGACCACATTCACACGGGATGAAGTCTACGGGCGCGTGGAAGAAGTGCTCATCGAAGCACTCGGCGTAGACTCCGACGAGGTCACGACGGACGCGACGCTGACGACCGACCTCGGTGCCGAAAGCATCGATTTTCTCGACATCGTCTTCCGGCTCGAACAGACGTTCGGCATCAAGATCGCCAAGGGCGAACTCTTCCCCGACGACATCCTCAACGACCCCGACAACATCGAAGGCGGCTTGATGACCCAGAAGGGACTCGAACAACTCAAGAACTCCCTGCCCCACGCCGATTTCACCGACTTCGAGAAGGAGCCCACCGTCTCCAAGGTGCCCGAGCTCTTTACCGTCAACACAATCGTCAACTACGTCGAGAGGAAGCTCCAGGCTGCCTGACCCGACGGGCCGCCGCCCCGAGTCCGCCGTACGATGCGCTGGATCTGGATCGACAGGTTTACCGAGTTCGTCAGTGGGTCGCACGGAACGGCGATCAAGAACGTTACGCTCGCCGAGGAGCAGTTCGTCGGCCACCTGCCCGGCTATCCCGTCATGCCACCGTCGTTGGTCATCGAAGGGATGGCGCAGACCGCCGGCATACTCGTGGGCGAAGCGCGGGGGTTCAAGGAAAACGTCATTCTTGCGAAAATCCGCGCCGCACGGTTCTCTGACTACGCCGTACCGGGCGATCAACTGCGCTACGAAGCCCGAATCGACTCCATCGACGAGCGCGCCGCGGCCACCACCGGCGAGGTGTTTCTCAATGACCGATCCATCGGAAGCGTCAATCTGATGTTCTCTCACGTCAATCAGAGCAGTTCCGCAGCCGGTCTCCCAACGCACAACTTCGTCTTCACCGAGCAGTTCATGCGGTTGTTCGAAGCGATTCAGCGCGCCCGCGATCCGGAGACGAGCGAATCATGAGCACCGAACGTCGCGTTGTCATCACAGGGTTGGGCCCCACGTCGGCCCTCGGCATCGGCGTCGGCCGGTTCTGGGACGCGCTGATGGAGCGCCGCAACGCCGTTCGCCCCATCGATATCTTCGACGCTTCGACGATTCCGGCGCACATCGCCGCCCAATTGCCCGAGTTCAAGCTAGCCGATTTCATCCCCAAGACCTACCGCAAGAGCGTTAAGCTGATGTCCCGCGACATCATGATCGCCGTCGTCGCCTCCTACGAAGCGGCCAAGGACGCCGCCCTGCCCACCCGGTGTCTGGTCGATCGCAGTGAGGTGGGCGCCAACGGGATCGACCCCACCCGTTTGGGCGTCAACATCGGCGCAGGGCTCATCTGTCCCGATCTCACCGAGTTGGGCGCCGCCTTCGTAACGACGGTCGGTGACGACGGGCGGTTCGATCTCGCCAAGTGGGGAAGCGAGGGAATGAGCAACCTCACGCCGCTCTGGCTGCTGAAGTTCCTGCCCAACATGCTTGCCTGCCACGTGACGATCATCCATGACACGCAAGCGATGTCGAACACTATCACATGCGGCGAGGCGTCCAGCCACCTGGCCATCGGCGAGGCCTTCCGCAACATCGCCCGCGGCGCCATGGATGTCTGCATCTGCGGCGGCGCCGAGAGCAAGGTCAATCCGATGAACGTCGCCCGCCCGACGCTGATGGGGCGACTGGTGCTCGACGGCGACGCCGACCCCCCCGGCGCGTGTCGACCCTTCGCCGCCAATCGCCGCGGCACCGTCGTCGCCGAAGGCGGTGGTCTCGTCGTGCTCGAATCGCTCGATCACGCGCGCGACCGCGGCGCACGCATCTATGCCGAAGTGGCCGGTTTCGGCGCCAGCAGCAACACGCACAGTTGGGACCGACCCGACCCGCGGGGCGTCCCGATCGCCCTCGCCGTTGGCAACGCCCTGGCGGACGCCTCCATAACGTCGGCCGATGTCGATTTGGTGACCACCGCCGGCTACGCCACCGAAGAGCACGACGCCTCCGAGATGCGCGGATGGAAGCGCGTCTTCGGCGACGGGCTGTCTGATGTGTCCGCACTCGCGATCAAGGGCGGGCTCGGAAACAGCGGCGCCGGCAGTGGGGCGCTGGATGTCTGTGCCACGGTCTTGGCACTGCACTACAATACCGTGCCGCCGTCGCTCAATACCGAACCACCCGACCCGGAGTGCGAATTCCAGTTCGCCGGTCCCGATCCGAAAGATCGCCGGATCGACGCGGCCGTGACCCTTGGATACGCCCTCGGCGGCGGGCAGCACGCCGCGTTGGTCATCAAGAAGTACGCGGAGTAACCTCGTGGCACAACGCATAGTCATCACAGGTATGGGCTGGGTTACACCGCTCGGCGACGACATCGAAACGGTATGGCAACGATTGCTCGCGGGCGAGAGCGGTGTCGGCGCCACCACGCTGTTCGATGCGGGCACCTTTCCGACGCAGTTCTCCGCGGAAGTCAAGAACTTCGACTTGACCGACTATCTCGGCGACGACGCACGGAAACACGACGGCGCAAGCCGCAACACCCAATTCGCACTCGGAGCGGCCAAGCGTGCCTGGGAGCATGCCCGGCTGACGCATTGGACCGCGCTCGATCCCGCGCGCATCGGCGTTTATCTCGGTGGCGGGGAAGGACCCGTCGACTTCTTCAACTTCGCCGACGCCGCCGTCGCCGGTTGGAGGAGCGAGACAGCCAGAAAAACCGGAGCGCTCGATGCCGCCGCCTGG
>JAJDDR010000617.1 GCA_029260255.1 Phycisphaerae bacterium | reverse complement strand
CGTCGACGCGCGCCACATCGCCGCGGTCGTCGTCGCCGGCGGCGACGCCGGCGACGTTCCTCTACCGGACGGATCGCTCGTCGACGTGGCCAACCGCGGGATATCCAGTGAAGAGCTTTCCTGGCGGCTGTCCACGCTGGCGCGGTTTCAGTCGCAGGTTCGTCAGGTCGAGCAGCAGCTTCAGCACATGGAGATGCTGGGCGATCGCTTGAACAGGCACTTTCTGGAAATCGACGACGAGATGCGTCTTGCATCACGTCTCCAGCAGGATTTCCTGCCGCGCGACGTCACCCAGATCGGACCCCTACGGTTCGACACGATCTTCCGCCCCGCGACCTGGGTCTCCGGAGACATCTTCGACATCCTGCGCCTGGACGAGCGGCACGTCGGCTTCTACATCGCCGACGCGGTGGGCCACGGCATGGCCGCCGGACTGCTGACGATGTTCATCCGCCAATCGCTGGTGACCCGGCGTATCGAGGGTGATTCCCATGAGATCATCGAGCCCGGCGAAGCCCTACGCATGCTGAACGACGTACTGGCCGGCCACAGCCTGCCCAACTGCCAGTTCGTCACCTGCGCGTACTGCGTGGTGAACATCGAGACGCTGGAAATGACCTACGCCCGAGGTGGGCACCCGTACCCGTACTTGATCTCAGCCGACGGCAACGTGCGGGAGTTGAAGGCAATCGGCGGGCTCATGGGCCTCTTCGAGGACATGGAGTGCGTCACGCAGCGCGTCCAACTGCGACCCGGAGACAAGGTCGTCCTGTTCACCGACGGGATCGAGGCCGCGTTCGAATCCACTTCCCCGACCGCCCAAGCCGCACCCGACAAGTTCCACCCCATGGTGCACACATTCGCGCCGCTCAGCGTCGAGGAGACCATCTCCCGGCTGAACAGCGCTCTCGACGTCGAGGAGGGCTCGCTGTCCCCGATGGACGACGTCACCGTCGTGGCCGTCGAGGTCATCGGCGACCCGTAGCCCGCGCGGCGTACGGAATAACTGCCAAGACCCCAGGTCCAAACGAACCTCGCCCACCCATCGTCGATCACAAGGTGGACGCGGGCATGACGCAGCATCAGGCTCACATCGGCGCATAAAGAAAGCTCCGGTGCGCCCCCGAATTCGGGGGCGAGCACCGGAGCGGAAGTTTTCGCTGATTTCAGACCAGCGGGGCGTCGTTACGCAGTCGCGGACTCACGACGACGTCCGAACTTGACCCACAGACCAACACCGAGCAGCAGGGTCAGCGTGAGCATACCCCATTGCGAGACGGTCGGCACGAGCGGGTTGAAACAGTCGTTGTCGAAGTTCCCTGTTCCACCCGGCGGGCAGCACCCGTCGTCATTGATGTTCGTCGTGATGATGTCGTCGGTCGGACAATCATTGCTCACGCCCGTGCAGAACTCTGCCGGATCGCAAGCATCAACCGACGCACGGCACTCGAGCGAGGACGGCTCGTGGTTGTCCAGGCAGCCGGCGCTGCCGTCGCACGTGTCCGGGTCGGTGCAAATCGTGTCGGACGCGTCGCCGCAGGGCGCACCCAACGCCGCGTGGTTCACGTTGCAAGCACCGAAGCCGCTGCACGTATCCGGATCGGTGCAATCAGTGTCGGCCCCGTCCCCGCAGGGGGTACCGGAGGCCTGATTGTTCAGGTCACAGGCACCCGCACCGTTGCAAGTATCCTGATCGTGACAGACGCTCGCACCGGCACCGCAGGCCGTGCCAGAGAGATCGAAGCAATCGTCCGCAGTATCGTTGCAGGCCTGATTGCATTCGCCGCCGCCCACGCACGGATCACCGGAACTGTCGCACGTGCCCGCACCGTCGCAGGTCTCGACACCGGTGCAGAACAGACCGTCATCGCAGGCCGCGCCCGCGAGATCGAAGCAATCGTCCGCCGTCTCGTTGCAGACCTCATTGCATGTCCCGCCGCCCGCGCACGGGTCGCCGGTGCTGTTGCACACGCCGTCAGCGTCGCCGCAGGTGTCGGTGCCGTTGCAGAACGCCAAGTCATCACAGGACGTGCCCAGGGCGTGGTTGTTCACCACACAGGCGCCGCTGCCATCGCAGCTGTCCTGATCGTGACAGACGCTCGGGCCGGCACCGCAATTGAACCCCGATGGCAGGTGGTTATCGAGGCAGATTCCGGTCGCCGTGCAGGTGTCCTGCAGGCTGCACGCCGTCCCAGCGCTGCCGCAAGCCGTTGTGATTGGTTCGTACTGGCACGTCGTCGTGCAGCACTGGCCGTCCGGCGGATCGCACTGCTCATCGATGTCGATAACGCCGTCGCCGCACGGAGTACAGGCGATGTCGGCCTGTAACGCGAGGTTGGCATTGGGGAAGCCGAAGAGCGTGAGGTCGGTCCAGTCCCCCGCGCCGCAGGCGGCCGCACGAAGCAGACTCACACCGCAGTCGGTCAGATCATTGGCCGTGGGACGGGTCGCCAAACCGAGCACTGTGCCGTCATCCGGCACGTCGATCTCAACGACCACCGCTCCACCGAGTACCTGCACCGGCGTCGCGAAGTTGACCACGATAAGCGTTCCGACGTCGACAATGTTGACCACCAGCGGTTCGCTGTGAATCAGCGTAGCCGTGCCCAACGAAGTCGGGCAGCCGGCGTCCGTGTAGATGTTGACGTTGTAGTTGATTCCATCCACCGTCGCCTGCGAGACGCCGAACGTCACGCTGTTGATCTGAACACCCTCACCGGGCGTTACGCCCTCGGCCGCGAGGTCGAAGCATCGAGCCCAACTGTTGGGTGTGGTCAGACCGCCCGCACCGCAAGCGATCTGGTTGCTGGAGTCGGACATAGACCCGCTCTGGCTCAACTTGCCGGCGCAGGTCGCGATCGTCGAGCCGCAGACGCAGTTACAGCCGACGTCGCAACCGTCCTTGCACAGGCCGGGATCGGCGCCGTCGCACTCCTCGCCTGGCTCCTGGACGCCGTTGCCGCATACGGCCGCGACGCAACTGGTGTTGAGCGCGTAGGACGCAAGCGTTCCACTGCCCCAGCCGGAGACGCGAATCCAATAGGAGTTGCCAGCGGTGACGTTCCACGTTCCGGACGACTCACCCGGCGGGAAGCCGAGACCGTCGTCGTCGCAGAGGATCTCCGTTCCGGCGCAATCCGAGAACACCGCGAGAACGGTGTCAGCACCGGTGCCTGCGGTGTCGGCCGTGGCAACGCCGCTGCACGTGGGGACGTACTCCCACCACTCGTCGACCGGGTTACCGGATCCCGAGCCGCAGGATGTGAGAATGCCGGAGGGGTTCTTGGTGGCGGTCTCGCCGGCGAATGCTCCCTCGCCAATCGGACCGTGGGCGGCGCCGCAGCTGTCACCCGCGGGCGCGCAGCTTAGGTTGAGGGTGTACGACCCGATTGTCGCTGCACCCCATCCGGAGACGCGGATGAAGTACGAGTTGCCGACAGTCGACCCGAACGTCAAGCCCGACTCGCCCGGTGGGAAGTTGACGTCGTCGTTGCACGCGATCTCGGTGCCTACGCAGTCTGTGTGGATCGAGAGGATGGTGTCAACCCCGCTGCCCAAGGTGTCGGCCGAAACCGTTCCGGTGCAGGTGGCGACATACTCGAACCAATCGTCGGGACCCTGCGTGCCGATGCAAGCCGTCGCTCCATCGATGGTGCTGGTGCTGGTTCCGTCGAGATCGTTGATGGTGCCGTCACCAATAACGGTCGCACTGAGGCAGGTGTCCGCACCCTGAGCGGTGAGGGCCGTGCAGGAGATATTCAACGCATACGACGCGAGCGTGGAGCCGCCGCCCCAGCCGTGAATCTGAATCCAATAGGAGTTTCCAAGCGTCGTGGCAAAGCCCACGCCCGACTCGCCCGGCGGGAAGTTGACGTCGTCGTTGCAGACGATCTGCGTGCCGGCGCAATCGGAGTAGACCGCCAGGATGGTGTCGTCACCGGTGCCGATGGTATCGGCCGTCGCGCTGCCGCTGCACGTGGCGACGTACTCCCACCACTCATCGGGATTGGCGGCGCTGCCGCACGAAGGAACGATGCCCGAGTCAGTCTGTCCGCTGGCGGTGTCGCCCGCATTGGCTCCGTCGGCGGCCGCGAAGGCGTCCGCGCAGGTATCGCCGGGGAGGACGCAACTGATGTTCAACGTGTAGGCCGCCAGCGTGGAGCCGCCACCCCAACCGTGGACCTGGATGTAGTAGACGTTGCCCAGAGTTGACGCGAACGAGAGACCGGACTCGCCCGGCGGGAAGTTGATGTCGTCGTTGCACGCGAAGGAACCGGCACCGGTGCAATCGGCGTGAACCGCGACAACGGTGTCGTCACCGGTGCCGAGCGTATCGACCGAAACCACGCCGGTGCAGGTCGCCGTGTAGGCCCACCACTGGTCAGGGTTGGCGGTGCTGCCACAGCCCGCCGCAGTGCCGGAGTTGGTCTGTCCGACCTGGTTGGTGGCGCCGGCTTGGGTGCCGTCGCTGGCCACGGCGGCCGTCGCACAAGTGTCGGCGATGGACGGGCCTTCGGGCTGGCCACCGTTCAGGAGACGCTCGGCCGCGGCCGCGGTCTTCTGCTCTTCGAGATCGGCCGGCGCCTGGGCCTGCTGACCCTGCTGCTGCATGAACCAGAGCTTCGCGTGCGCCTCCGCCGTGTTGATCGTGGGATCCGGTGCAGCGAAGGTGCTGGTTGCCATGAGTGCGAGCACACAGGCAACACTACAGTAGAAAGTTGTTCTCGATTGGAACCTCATATTAGCCCTCCTTCAGGGGAAATCGTTCGATTCGGCGGGACACAACGGCCACCACCGATTCCTGACTCCTCGCCTCTCCTTTGAGCGTTTTGGAAGAGTCGTGTCATACGTTCTTTTCGTTCTCATGCGTCGTGACGCATCACGGCGCGGGGGGAGCATTCAAAATCGGCGTTCGGTATGTTCAGCGCCGGATCGGAGGCGCGCGGGGATGCGAGGGTGAGAGTATCCGGCAAGGATACCTTGACGGTATCAGATGCCAGAGCAGACTTCCGGCGTCGTCGAGTACGACGCGGAACACCGGTCTTTCGATCCGGAATCGAATCCTGCTGACGAGTTCGAGCAGCCAGGCGCTGGTGAACGCCATGACGAACGCCACCGCGACGTAGCCGAAACCGCGCCCGATGACCGCGATCAGCCAGCCGTTGCCCTGGGTGCCGGCGAGTAAACCGTTGCGCAGGGCGATCGGTCTCAACGCGATTTCAACGAGAATCCAGCCGTACGCGAGAATGAACGGGCTAAAGCCGACCTTACGCGTCAAACGGGCGCCCAGACCGGCGTAGACCGCAGGGATCGTCGTCAGAAGCACCAGCGACGACACGCTGCCAACCACGGCCGTTTCAACAAGCGTGGTAGACAAGGCAAAAAGGGAGATGCCCCACAGTCCACCGGACACCGTCGCCGCGGTCGGACTCAGGATCTGAATCGCGCGTAATAGCGGTAGCAAGGCGAAGAGCGCAAGCCAAGGATAGGCCTGCGAACCGAGCGTGAGTGCCATGAGGTAGGCACTCAGCACGAGCGCCGGTGCGAGCGCCAGTGCCGCCCCGCGCGTCGACTGGCGCCGCGGAACCGCGTTCTTGTTCTGATGTCGCCTCGTCCCCACAACCGCTCCCACAAATTGCCTCGAACTCTGCGGGCGCGTCCGGAAGCGGCTGCCACAGCAGCCCAACTTCACAATCGCGACTTAATTCCTACTGCACAAAGTACCAGAAACGTATGGCGAGGGTCAAGCGTTTTCGGTCCTGGAGGCGAACGCGGCAAGGTATACGTGTCGTAACATATTGTATTATATAGCGTTACGAATTATTCGGACTTGGATTTATTGCTAAAGTTCCTCGTTTCTTCTTTCCGCAGGAGGCGGTCGTGTACACGCTCAATTGAACGGGGCGAAGAAACACGGGCCGCTGGGTCTCGCGTTTCTCCGCCCCGGCTGTCGCAGTCGGCGTCGCGGTGCGTGGCGAACCGTCTACGGCTGGGTGTTGTTCATGGTCGCGCCGGCCCAGGCACGCGTCGCGGGCGGCACGCCGTTTACCATCTGTCGGAAGGACAGCAGGTCGAAGGGGGAGATCGCCCCGGTGCGATCGATATCCACGTAGTCGATCAGGATTCCGATCGTGGGGGTCGCGACCTCATTGACCAGTTGACGGAACCTGAGCAGATCGAACGGTCCGACGGCGAAGTCCTGGTCAACGTCGGCCGGGAGGTAGGCAACGTCGAGCCGGTCGGTTTCGTTGACACCCGGTCCGGCATCGCCGACGGAATCAATCACGTTACCGCACGTATCCTCAACCGCCACCGCGATCGTGGTCCACTCGTGGATGGTGATGATGCGATCCAGAGTGACGCGGATGGTCGGGTTGTTGGTAATGTCCACACTGAGGACGCTCGGCGCGACGCCCGCGCCGGTTTCGGTGACCGTGACGGCGTCGACGTCGATTTCCGAATCACCGCCAATCGCAAAGACCGGTTCGTCGAACACCAGCGTGAACGTAGTGAGCCCCCGGTTGATGTCGACGCCGTTGTTGCTCTCGGAACGGGGGTCGACGTATCCGCTGAACGGTCTGGTCTCGCCGAGCAAGCCGCCGGCGTGGACGATTGACGGTCCGATTCCGTCGGTGCAGTCCACGACGACGAGTGTCACGGATGTGTCACTGTACTGCACGTCGAACGCCCGGCCGGGTCCGGCCGAGCCCGCCGGAAGCGTGAACACGCCCGAGCGCGACGCGAAGTTCATCACCTCGAAGGTGTCGCCCAGGTTCGGCAGGTAGCCGTCGACCACGGAGGCCAGCACGACGCCGTCGAGGGTGGCCGCCCCGTTGATGGTGAGCACGTCAAACTCGCCGGCCGCCATGCCGCCGATCTCGACGCGGAACACGCCGGTGGGTCGTTGCGTGTAGGTTCCGTTGATGGTCAGTTCGCCGACGCTTGCGCCCGGGGCGACGCTCCCGCCGTTGTCGACATCGCTGTTGACGGCGCCCGTTCCGCCGAGTGTGCCACCCTGGAGGTCAACGACACCGCTGGTGACGTTCAGGTCGCCGTGAATCAGTGTTCGGCCGGCGGTCTGCGTGTAGTTTCCGTGGCGCGTCAGGGTGCGTCCGGCGTCGACGAGCACCTCGCCGCGATTGTCCATTCCGCCGAAGGTGATGGTCATCGCCCCGTCGGCGGTGACGCGGACCATGCCGGTGTTGACGAAGCTGTTGCGTTGGTCGATCGTCATGGCGGTGGGCTGGTCGGCGATGATCGTACCGCGGTTCATCATGTTGATGACGTTTGCGCCGATGTTGCCGGAGCCGCGAATGGTGTGGTCGGTGCCGTTGATCAGGACCCAATCGGAGCCCGCTCCCGTTATTCGATTGCCGGGATTGTCCCCCATCCGGACGACGCCGCTGCCGCTCAGAGTCGCGGGGTTCGTACCAATGGTCAGATCGGTGGAGTTTCCGGCGGAGTTCATCGCGATGGTCCCGTTGTTGGTGATTGTTCCGCGAATCCGGGGGTCATGAACGTCCGCGACCGTGATAAGCCCGGTATTGGTGACGTCCTGGAGGATTGGAGTACCGAGGGTGCGCACTTCACCGCTGCCTTGGGTGGTCAACACACCGCCGATGATATGTGAACCGTTGTTCATGTCCACGAACGATGCATCGAGCGCCTGAATCGTGCCGTTGGTGTTGTTGAGCGTCGAGCCCGAGATGTTCAGTGTCGCGCCGGCGCTGGCCTGCATGATACCGTTGTTGAAGCTGCCGGGACCACCGCCGCGCAGGTCCATCGTCAGGGCGTTGGCCTGATTGGCGTCGATGAGCCCGTTGTTGGTCAGGTTGATCGTGTTGACTCCGATGTTGCCGGCGCCGCGGATGGTGTGCTGGGCGTCGTTGATCAGGACCCAGTCGGCGCCCGTTCCGGTGATGCGGTTGGAGACGTTGTCCCCCATGCTGAGAACGCCAGTTCCGCTCAACGTCGCGGGGTCCGAATCGATGGTCAAATCGGTGGAGTTTCCAGCGGAGTTCATCGCAATGGTCCCGTTGTTGATGATCGTCCCGCGAATCCGGGGATCATGGACGTCCGGAACCGTGATGAGCCCGGTGTTGGTGACATCGGTCAGCGTCGGAACGCCGATCGCGCGCATCTCACCGGTACCTTGCGTTGTCAAGAGCCCCCCGATGATGTGCGAGTTGTTGATATCGACGAACGAAAGGTCGAGTGCCTGAATCGTGCCGTTGGTGTTGTCGATGGTCGTGGTAAAGACGTTGAGCGTGCCGCCACCGCTGGCCTGCAGAACACCGTTGTTGAAGCTGCCGGGCGTGCCGCCGCGCGCGTCGATCGTCAGGGCGGTGGCTTGATCGGCGGTGATGAGTCCGTTGTTGGTCAGGTTGATCGTGTTGACGCCGATGTTGCCGGCGCCGCGGATGGTGTGCTGGGCATCGTTGATCAGAACCCAGTCGGCCCCCGTTCCGGTGATGTGATTACTGGCGTGGTCTCCCATCACCAGTGTACCTGTTCCGCTTAGTGTGGCGGGGGTCGCACCGACGGTGAGCTGCGTGGCGGCGCCAGTGGCGTTCAACTCGATGCTCGCGTTGTTGGTCACGACTCCGATGATCTGCGGGTCCACGCCATTGTCCACGGAGATCGTCCCGGTGTTGGTGACGTTCTCAAGTGTCGTCGTGTTCCCTGTGATGTGCATCTCGCCCGTTGCCACCGTGGTCAGCAAACCGCCGCGAATGTGCGTATTGCTGAGGTTGACGAAGGATGCGTTCAGGGCTTGGATCGTGCCATTGGTGTTGTCGATGGCCGTCCCGGAGAACACCAGCGTGCCGCCGCCGCTGGCCTGCATCGTGCCGTTGTTGGCGTTGTGGTCGGCGTTGCTGCGGAGATCGACGCTGAGCAGCGTGGGCTGGTCGGCGTCGATCATCCCGTGATTGACCATGTTGATGATTTCCAACCCGATTTGCCCGGACCCTCGAATTGTGTGATCGACATCGTTGATCAGGTCCCAGTCGCTACCCGTTGCGGTGATGCGGTTGTTCGTGGCGTCGGACATGGCCAGCACCCCGGTGCCGGTGAGGGTCGTCGGGTCGACCGCAAGGGTCAGATCCGTCGCGCCTCCGGCGGAGTTCATGGCGATCGTTCCGTTGTTCGTGATGGTACCGGCCAGCTGCGGGTCGATACCGTTGTTGACGGAGATCACACCTGTGTTGGTGATGTTCTCGAGCGTCGTGGTGTTCCCGATGACGCGCACCTCGCCGGTGCCCGCGGTGGTCAACGTTCCGC
The DNA here is from genome assembly GCA_029260255.1 of Phycisphaerae bacterium. GTDB lineage: Bacteria > Planctomycetota > Phycisphaerae > UBA1845 > UBA1845 > OFTM285. The sequence goes on along the minus strand of JAJDDR010000617.1, from coordinate 1,599 downwards.
CGCGGATGTGCGAGTTGGCGAGATCGGTGAACGCTCCGTCAAGTGCCTGGATGATGCCGCCAGTATTGTTGATGGCCGTGCCGGAGAAGAGCAGCGTCCCGACGCCGCTGGCCTGCATCGTTCCGTCGTTCGTGTTGCTGTCAACCGCGCCGTGCAGGTCGACGGCCATCGCCGTCGGCTGATTCGCGTCGACGAGGCCGTGATTGATCAAATTGATGATCTCCAAGCCCACCTGCCCCGAGCCGCGGATGGTATGAGTCGCGCCGTTAACCAGGTCCCAGTCGACCCCGGTCGCGGTGACGCGGTTGGTGGCAAGGTCTCCGAGCAGGAGGACGCCGTCGCCGGTCAGCGTCACGCTCGGTGAACCGACAACCAGGTCAGTGTTCGAGCCGGCCGAGGCCATCTCAATCAGCCCCGCGTTGGCGATCGATCCGCCAGCCACGGTCAGGTCCCGGCTGTTTAGAAAAGTCAAATGATCGCCCGCATCGACGGTCAGGCTGGTGATCGTCGCGTTCATGTCGAGCAAGGCGTTGACGTCGACCAGAGCGTCATCATCGATAAGGACGTCATAGAGCGTAGCGCCGTTGTTCGGCACCGCGGCCGGGTCCCAGTTGCTGGAATCGCTCCAGTTGCCGCCGTCGGGACCGATCCAGGTGATTGGCTCTGCCGTAGCTACGTTCGCCGCGATCAGCGAAGTCGCAAGCATGGCGACCACGACGCGCGGGCACCTCTTCGGCGCATTCTTCGGTTGATGTGTGTGATTCTCTTGCATTTTCGACCCTCCTGTAAACAGTCCGCCCAACTTCGAGTTGATCTTCAGAGAGGTTGTCCGTGCGCACGGCGTGGCGGCCTCGCCGAATGGTGCGAGGACAGTCATGCCGATGATCGCTTCGGATACCCCGAATAGCTCCCCGCAAGCCCCCTGTCGCCCGTCATTGAACTCGTGAATCTAATGCATCTTATCCGCAGGCGGTCCCGGATGCAATGACGATGCGCGTGGTCCGTGCGACCGGTAATAGATAAGATGACCGCATGACCGGAGAACCGTCACCCATCCATCGCGGCGCGCAGCGTGCCATCTCTGGGAAAGCGCTAGCCGCCGTGGCGGTTTGGGGGATGTCTTTCGTAGCCACCCGCGTCGCGTTGGACAGTCTGAATCCGTTTGGTCTCGTCCTGCTCCGACTCGCGGGAGGTACGGCGATACTGGCCGCGCTGCTGCGCGCCGGTGGCGGTCCGCTGCTTCCGCGCCTCGACGATCTGCCTCGATGTACGTTCATTGGCTGTGTTGTCGGTGCGCACCTGCTGATACAGGCGTATGGTCTGCAGTACACCTCGGCGATCAACACGGGTTGGATTATATCGTTTATACCGGTAACTATAGCGCTCGCGGCACAGTTGTTTCTGAAGCAGCGGCTCGCCGCGATCGGCTGGGGCGGCGTGATTATCGCGACGAGTGGCGTGCTGCTGGTGACGATGTCGTCGCCGCCTGATTTCGCGCGCGGCACGTTCGGCGACATGCTGCAACTGACGTCGTGTCTGACGTGGACGGTGTATACGCTGGTCGGAGCGGGATTGGTTGCGCGAAACGGCGCGCTGCGC
>JAJDDR010000616.1 GCA_029260255.1 Phycisphaerae bacterium | reverse complement strand
GGACAACCTATCCGTGAGCATGAGACGACCTCTGCACTCTTGCGAATCGCGTATTACCGACCTCGGGAGAGTCTAGTGAGATCTCGATGCGATTCAACCGTCGTTCCGGCGGGGTGCACCCGTTTGGGGTGGCATCGGCGTGGGTGAACCTGTGGTTTGCCGCGGACGGTGACCCGCATCGAAAGCCATTCCGAGCGTAGCGAGGAATCTGGCTGGAAGGACGAATCGGCCAGATTCCTCGCTACGCTCGGAATGACAGGAGCGGGGGTGTGACCATTCTCTGTGGCATCGTCGGTAAGGGACATGCCGTAGGGCGGGTTCTACCCGCCGCAACCGAGGAAGAAGCCGGGTGGAACCCGCCCTACCCTTGCCATGCCACCATCAGTGGTCACACCCCAGGAGCGGCGCACGCGGGGGCGGCGATGGACGGGTGTTGGCAAAGGCGTATCATGCGGGTTGACGGGCTGGCCCGCGGGCGCGGGTCGAATCTCATGCCCCCGCAAGCGTGGACATGCCACCTAAGTGCGGTGAAGCGTTGGTCTCCACCCGCCGTGGAATTCAGAATGGCGAATTGGGACTAGCGAATGGGGGATGAGGGACGGGTGGTGCGAGCAAGGAGAGTGAAATGGCACTGAATGAGTCAAGCGGGGGAAGGACCGTCTCGCCGGAGGAGATTACGTCGCGAGCGACGCAGGCGCTGCCGGCGTCCCGGAAGATCTACGTGTGGGGCAAACGGTTTTCCGATGTGCGCGTTCCGATGCGCGAGATTGCGGTCTCGGCGACGCTCGTCGGCGAAGGCACCGACGGCAAACCGACGGAGCGGCCCAACCCGGCAACTACGGTGTATGACACGTCGGGGCCTTATACTGATCCTGATGTGACGATCGACCTGCGGGCGGGCCTGCCACCGGTCCGGCTGAAGTGGATCGAAGGTCGCGGCGATGTCGCATCGTACGAAGGTCGCGAAGTCCTGCCGGTGGACAACGGTTATTCAGCGGTCGAACATGTGAAGACCGAGCGTTTCCCGGACGCGTCGCGGCGCAGACCGCTGCGGGCCAAGCCCGGGGCGAACGTCACGCAGATGCACTACGCGCGGAAGGGCGTGATTACTCCGGAAATGGAGTTCATCGCCATTCGCGAGAACCAGCGACTCGAATCGTATCGCGCGTTGGCGGCGTCGCAGCATCGGGGGGAGCATTTCGGGGCTTCGATTCCGGAGTGCATCACGCCGGAGTTCGTTCGCGACGAAGTGGCGCGTGGTCGGGCGATTATCCCGGCGAACATCAACCATCCCGAGAGCGAGCCGATGATCATCGGTCGCAACTTTCTGGTGAAGATCAACGCCAACATCGGCAACTCGGCCGTTACGTCTTCGATCGAGGAGGAGGTCGACAAGATGGCGTGGGCGACGCGGTGGGGCGCCGACACGGTGATGGATCTGTCGACGGGCAAGGACATTCACGAGACGCGCGAGTGGATTCTGCGGAACTCTCCGGTGCCGATCGGGACGGTGCCGATTTACCAGGCGCTGGAAAAAGTCGAAGGTCGCCCGGAGGAGCTTACGTGGGAGATTTTTCGCGACACGCTGATCGAGCAGGCTGAGCAGGGCGTCGATTACTTCACGATTCACGCGGGCGTGTTGCTTCGGTATGTTCCGCTCACTGCGAAGCGTGCGACCGGGATCGTGTCGCGTGGCGGGGCGATTCTGGCGAAGTGGTGCCTGACGCACCACAAGGAGAACTTCCTGTACACGAACTTCCGGGAAATGTGCGAGATCATGAAGTCGTACGACATCGGCTTCTCGCTGGGAGATGGTTTGCGTCCCGGTTCGATTGCGGACGCCAACGACGAGGCTCAGTTTGCCGAACTGGATACGCTTGGGGCGCTCACGAAGGTCGCGTTGGACAACGACGTGCAGGTGATGATCGAGGGGCCTGGACACATTCCGATGCACATGATCCGGGAGAACGTGACGCGGCAGCTCGAGGTCTGCGGCGAGGCGCCGTTTTACACGCTGGGTCCTCTCACCACGGATGTCGCTCCGGGATACGATCACATTACCAGTGCGATCGGCGCGGCGATGATCGGATGGTATGGGACGGCGATGCTCTGCTACGTGACGCCCAAAGAGCACCTCGGTCTGCCGGATCGGCAGGACGTCAAGGAAGGCGTTATCGCTTACAAGATTGCGGCGCACGCGGCGGATCTTGCCAAGGGGCATCCCGGGGCGCAGGTTCGCGATGATGCGCTTTCGAAGGCTCGGTTCGAATTCCGTTGGGAGGATCAGTTCAATCTCTCGCTCGATCCGGATACCGCCCGTGCGTACCACGACGCGACCCTGCCGCAGGAGACGGCGAAGGTTGCGCATTTCTGCTCTATGTGCGGTCCGAACTTCTGCTCGATGAAGATCACGCAGGACGTCCGCGACTACGCTGCCGCTCACGGCGTGGAGGCGTCCGAAGCGCTGCAGGTCGGCATGGAAGAAAAGTCTCGCGATTTCAAAAAGTCGGGCGGTCAACTCTACCAGCGTGTATAATGGGTTGCTTGGAGTACGCATCATGAGCGAAGTTCTGACACTTGCCGAAATCTACGCCGAATACCCGTCGGAGTGGATCCTGATCGCCGACCCGGAACTCGACGACCATCTCGAGGTCATTCGCGGCCAAGTCGTCTTCCACAGCAAAGACCGAGACGCGGTCTATCGAAAAGCCGTCGAGCTACGGCTGCCCAATTTCGCGTTCGAATTCACGGGCGGCATTCCCGAAGGGACCGCGGTGATCCTGTGACCCGCTTCAGCTTCGACCCGCAAGAAGGTCTTATTATCGTCGCGGCGCGTATTCTTGGTCCCACCGGGGTCGTGCGGGCTCGGCTTGCGCTGGACACCGGCGCAACCCCAGTATTCTGTGCGCCGATCTTCTCGAAGCCTCCGGTTGCGGTCCGGGTGGGGCACGAGAGCGCGTGCGGATTACTACGGCGAGCGGTGTCGAGTTCGCCCCCGTCGTTCCGATACCTCAATTCGAGACCCTCGGAAACATAAGAACCGACTTCTCCGTGTTGTGTCATACACTCCCGCCGACAACGACGGTCGATGGTCTGCTCGGTCTGGATTTCTTGCGCCGTTCGGTGTTGAAGATCGACCTTCTCGAAGGCTACGTGGAGTTGAGCTGATCCTGTCTCGCGAGAGGGACGTTGAACGGGATGTGATACCGTGCCCATACGATGATTGGGGAACTGGCAGATGGCGCTCTGGCTTTGCAGAACCGGTCGACACGGCGAGTTTGAATCGAAGTTTCTCGAGGATAACCGCATTTATCTGACTTGGTCCGGACTCAATCGTGATCTCGGAAAACTGAACGACCAAGAGGAACTTCGCCAAACGCTTGAAGAGGCGATCCTCAACGCGCAAGGTTTCACCACGCACCACAGCGGCGTCGGACCCGATCGCGGAGTCGACATCCTGGCTGCGCCCGACACGCTCGGGTTTGGACAGCCCGCATCTGTGTTCAAGTCAAGAGTCAGGACAGCCCTTTGGAGCGACCCGTGCTCGATCAACTGGTCGGAACGATGCAGCACGTCGGCGCCGACCAAGGGTTGCTGGTGTGCTGGGGCGGCTTCAAACCGACGGTCAAGAGCGAAATACCACGGCTTTTCTTCAAGGTCAGGCTATGGGACCAAAACGATTTGATTGACCAGTTCCTTGGACACTACGATAAGCTGAATGACGACCTGAAGGCGGAAATCCCCTTGAAGCGTATTTGGGTTGTCGCCTCACCGGATGACGATTCGGCCTCTGAATGACCGGAGACGGCTGGAGATGGACGTTGAATTGCTGAAAAAGGCGCTTGATGTTCTGGTCGGTCACGGTGCGCGCGAGGTGTATGTCTTCGGGTCGGCGGCCCGAGGCGGTGCGATGCCGTCGGACGTCGACTTGGCTGTGCGCGGACTCCCGCCGGAGTGCTTTTTCCTCGCGGTCTACCTGGTCGGCGCGGCGCTGGCACGCCCGGTGGATATAGTGGACCTAGATGAACCATCACCGTTCACGCGACATTTGGAAAGTGAGGGGCTGCTCCATCGTGTGGGATGATGTCCAAAAAGAAATCGATGTGGAACTCGAGCAGCTTCATGAGTTACTCGACGACCATCGGTCGTTACTCGATCGCTGCCATCGCGATGGTCCCGATCACGTGGAGCGTTCGGCGTTGGCGGCGGTGCTTCACACGTTCTACACGGGCATTGAGAATATCTTCGTGCGTGTGACGGTAGCAGCAGAGGGCTCCAAGCCCACGGGAGATGCGTGGCACCAGAACCTGCTGCGATCCATGGCGACGAACGTCGCCAGTCGACCGGCGGTTCTGTCGTCCGATACGACCGACACGCTTGTCGAGTATCTGACATTCCGTCACGTGTTCCGGCACGCATACACGTTTCACTTGCGCTGGGAGAAGATGCGGCATCTGGTTCTGGGTCTCGACGGAGTATTGCGTCGACTGGAGGCGGATCTTGCGGCATTCCTGAAGAAGGTGAAGAACCCGTGATGTGCCGCGGGATGAATCCCGCGGCTCGGGGAGTTGTCTCGGCATTTCGCTGACACTTTTTCGATGCTTGCCCGAGCGTATTCGGGGGTTTTTGCGCCTGACTGCAGACGCCGCACGCCAACAGCCGAGTATACTGATTGCGTGAGAAACGGGATGAAAAACGCACGGGGTCGCACGGGAAAACGCCGGAGGCGGCGGATCGCGTTTCTCGTGGCCGTCATCCTGCCCGCGCTGGTGGTCCTCCAGCAGAGCAGGACTCCGACGCCCCGGCGGTCCTGCGCGACCGTTGATCTGACGGGGCTCGCCGCCCCCGGTTGCGCGTCGGGGTTCAACCTCGTTCTCATCACGCTCGATACCGTTCGTGCGGATCGCCTGGGCTGCTACGGGTATTCACGAGCGCGCACGCCGGCGATCGACGGGCTGGCCGATCGTGGCGTCGTGTTCGGGCAAGCGATCGCCCCGACGTCTGTGACGCTGCCGTCGCACGCGACGATTCTCACGGGTCTGACGGCGCCGTCTCACGGCGTGCGGAACAATGGGTCGTTCCGCCTGGCTGGCGCGCGGCGGACGGTCGCGGAAACGCTTGGGGAGAATGGGTATCGGACGGCTGCGTTCATCGGCGCGTACGTGCTCGACGCCCGCTACGGTCTCGATCAGGGATTCGATCACTACGACGATGAGGTGAACGTCACGGGCAAGCCGGCTGAGGGTGCGCACTACGTCGAGCGATCCGCGGGGCACGTCACCGAGGCCGCGCTCGCGTGGCTGGAAGGACCGCCGGCGCGTGAGAAGCAACAACCGTTTTTTATGTGGGTTCATTACTACGATGCCCACTATCCGTACGCGCCGCCGGAGTCGTTCACCGACTCGCTCCCGCGCGATCCGTATGATCGTGAGATCGCCTACACCGACACGCAAATTCGGCGGGTGGTGGACGCGCTGCGTGCGAAGAACCTGATCGATCGGACGCTCATCGTCGTGACCGCCGACCACGGCGAGGGTCTCGGCGAGCATGACGAAGCGACACACAGCCTGCTGGTTTATGACACGACGGTCCACGTTCCCCTTGTCTTTTCGTGTCCGGCGTTGTTCCGTGTGCCTACGCGCGTTGATGATCGCGTGGTCGGGCTGGTCGACATCGTTCCGACAGTGCTGGGCATGTTGGGTGTTTCCTCTGACGGTGCGGTCGACGGTCGCAACGTGTTCACCTCGGCGCCCGACGAGGCTCGGGCGATCTACATCGAGACGATGGCGTCCTTGATGAACAACGGATGGTCGCCGCTATCCGGTCTTCGGCGGCTGAACGACAAGTTCATTCTCGCTCCGCGGCCGGAGTTCTACGACCTGCTGGCCGACGCGGGCGAAACCGATAACCTGTTCGATACCGAAGCGCCGGCGATCATCGCCCTGGCGGATCAACTGGACGAAAAGTTGGAGGGCTGGCCGTCGGTGGAATCGATGGTGGCGCAGGCACGCACGATGGACCCGGAGGAGGCGGCGCGACTGGCGGCGCTGGGCTACGTGAACACGCTCGGCGGCGGTGCAGCGTTGGGTGTCGCGGATCCCAAGGACATGATGCAGATCTACTATCGCATCATGAACGCCGAGGCGCAGAGCACCGCGGGGGATCATCTTCGGGCGGTCGAAATGATCGAGTCCGTGCTCGCGGAGGATTCCACCAATGCGCGAGCGTGGGACGCGGCGCGGATGATCTACAAGCGTCTCGGTCGGTTCGACGACGCGGAGCGATGCGTGCGCCGATTCTGTGAATTGAATCCGACGTCGGACGGATTCGTGAATCTGGCGCAGTTTCTGCTGGCACGGGGCGCGGTCGCTGAATTCGAGGGCGCGCTGCTGGAGGCGGAGCGTCTGGACCCGGCCAACGGCGACGTCTTTATCGCCCGTGGCGATCGACATGCGATGGGTGGGAGGTACCGCGAGGCGCTGGAGGAATTCGAGCGTGCGCTGGCAGTGGACCCGGCGAAGGTGGGCCCGGTCGCCCGCGAGAAGATCGCGTTGGTCAAGGCGAGGCTCCCTTGACGCGCGCCGGGCGCGCCCGGTAACGTGGTCCGAGGTTCGGCGCCCGATGCGCGAGGAATAATGTCGTATGGTCGTGAATAGAGAGGATCGAGTGACGCGCCGCACGGATGTTGTGGAATCGGTGCGTCCGCCGCAGGCTGAGGGCGTCAAGGACACGACGGAGTCCATCGTCGTGGCGTTCATCCTGGCGTTCGTGTTCAGGACGTTTGTCGTCGAGGCGTTCGTTATTCCGACCGGTTCGATGGCCACGTCGCTGTACGGGAAACACGGGGCGTTGGTGTGTTCGGACTGCGGTTGGGAGAACGTCTACGGTCTCACCGATACGACGACGCGGCCGCCCCAGTTCTTCAAGGACTCGCGCGTTCAATGTCAGAATTGCAATCACGCCAACACGGGGCTGGACATTCATGACGGCGGCGGTGCGCGCAAGGAGCGCCGCGCCGCGAGCAACGCGGAATCGGGCGATCGTATTCTGGTGTTCAAGTGGCCTCTGGGTATCGGTGTCGACGCGCTGGGACCTCGGCGGTGGGACGTTACGGTTTTCAAGAACACGGCGGAGGCGGATGAGAATTTCATCAAGCGTCTCGCGGGCAAGCCGAACGAGGTCCTGGAGATCATTGACGGTGATGTGTACGTGGCACCCGTTGGGGAGCTTTCCGCGGAGACGGTGAGGGCACTCGATGCGTGGCGGGCCATCAAGTACAAGCTGCGTTCGGGGCAACCGGTCGGCGGAGCGGAACGAGCGCGGTTCAGTCGGCCGCTGGGCGATGAGGTGCTGGAGGAGTTATCGGAGAAGATGCGCATCTGCCCGAAGACGTGCGATGCGCAGCGATCATTGTGGCATCTTGTCTACAACCACGATTACCCGCCGCGCTCGCTCGACGCCAATCAACCGTACTGGGATCCTCAGCCCGCCGAAACGGGCGGCGGCTGGACGGTTGACGGTCGCCGTTTGAGGTTTTCCGGGGGGCGCGGCGAGATTCGATTCGCCGGCGAGCGCATCGTCGATCAGTGTGCCTACAACATCAATCCGGACGCGGGCCGGCTGGGTTTGCGGCACGACGCACGCGCGCAGAAATGGCACGCCGTGTCGGACTTGCGCTTCGAGACGGTGCTCCGTCCGTTGGGTGGTGAGGGGCACGTTGGGTTCAGCCTGCCGAAAGACGGCACACGTTTCATTGTGCGGTTGTGGTCCGACGGTCGGGCGGCGCTTCTGCGTGACTCCGGCGTGGGCGAGCCCGAAGTGCTGCGTGAGGCCGTGATCGACCCGTTCTCGCCGTCCGTGTCGGTCGACATCGCCTTTGAAAACGTCGACTACCGCGTTGCATTCTCCATAGCGGGCGAGGAGGTCCTCTGGACCACGCCGGAGCAATACGCCCCTGACATCAAAGCGTTGCGTTCGAGCCGCCACGTGTTGGACGAGGTTATTGACGGCCGCGCTGTCTTTTCGACGTCGCCGCGTCTGGACGTTCCGACGGTGGCGGCCTCCGGGTTGGCGTTCGAGCTGATTCACGTTGTCCTGCTGCGCGACGCTTACTACACGTCGCCCGCGTTCGAGCTTACTCGGAGCGGCATTCCGGGTTGGGCTCCGGCGGAGTGGGGCACGACGGGGTTCCCGATTCTCCTGCGCGAGGGCGAGTACTTCATGCTGGGTGACAACAGCATGGCGAGCAAGGACTCGCGCCTGTGGGATGAACCCGGGAGCCATCTGGTTGATCGCGGTGACGCGTATCAACTCGGCACCGTCCCCGCGGACCAGATCGTCGGCCGGGCGTTCTTCGTGTATTGGCCGAGCGGGCTGCGACCGGGCTGGTTGCCCGTGGTCGGCAGCTACGGGGTCATTCCGAACGTGGGTCGGATGCGCTGGATTCGCTAAGTGGTGCGACAGGCGTAGCGCGGCGGGAGGGGATGAACCGAGCAGTGCGGGCGCGGATGTGTGCAGGAAGCGGCCTCGTGCGCATGAGGCGTTTGCGGGGGTTCGGGGCTGCTCCTTAACAGTCGCGGTTCTGCCAGTGCGTCAACCTTGCGCTGTACTGTTAATCAGGTCGCGCGCCATTGCGGCGGCGCCGATGATGCCGGCGTTGTTTCCGAGGATCGCGAGGCGGATTTCGGGGAGGTCGTCGCACAGATTCCAGTGCATTGCGCGGTAGTGGCGGCGGACGGCGTCGAGCAGGAATTCTCCGGCGTTGCCCATTCCGCCGCCGAGGAGGACGCGCTGCGGGTTGAGGGCGTGCTGGATGTTGATGCAGGCGATGGCCAGCGCGTGGCAGGCTTCGTCCCAGACTTTGTTTGCGAGCGCGTCTCCCGACTTCGCGGCGTCGGCGACGTCCCGTCCTGAGATCGAATCGGGATCATCGAGCGACGATTCCGCGCCCGCCCGGATCTGCTGGGCGGTTCGTTTGGCGATGTTGGACGCGGAGGCGTACATCTCGAGGCAGCCGCGCTGCCCGCATTTGCAGGGAATCCCGCCGGGGTGAACGATCATGTGACCCCACTCGGACGCGTTCTCGTGTTGCCCATGCAGGATGCGGCCATCGACGACCGCTCCTGCGCCGACGCCGGTACCGAGCGTGAGCAGGACGAGATTTCGGATTTCGGGGTCTGCGCGGTATTCGCCGTAGGCCGCGACGTTTGCGTCGTTGTCGATGGTCACCGGCATGCCGACACGCCGGGCGACGTTGTCACGCAAGGGTACGTCGCGCCAACCGGGCAGGTTGGCGGAGCGGTAGACGATTCCGCGGGTTGGGGAAAGCGGTCCGGGCGTTCCGATTCCGACGGCTGCGGCGGTCGCTTGTGGCAATCCGCGCAGTTCCTCGATGATGGCGACGATGCGCTCCACGACGCCGTCAGGTCCGGTGGCGGCTTGAGTGGGTAGCGTCACCTGCGCGGTGATGTTGAGTTGGGCGTCGACGAGCCCGGCTTTGATGTCCGTTCCGCCGAGGTCAATTCCGATCATGCCGGACTCGGTCATTGGGTATACGGGGTGGGCGGCCGCATGGACGATCGGACCGCAGCGCGCCGGCCGCCGCCCGGTTCCTGTCGCGTTGTTCCGGCAGTGGTTGAAAAGACGCTCATTCTTCCCGGTCGCGGGCTCAGGGTACTTGTTTCTGGAACCGTCGGTCGGCGTCGTGCGACTCACGACGCCTTGGCGGGCATTATGGTGGGTTGCGGCACGACGTACAAGGCGCGGAGGGCTCGCTTTCGGACGTGGCGGCGTGTCGCCGCGTTCGGTGGTCGTGGGCAGCGGGTTGTTGCGTCCACGTGTCGGATGTCGATGCAATCACCGGCGGTTGCGGGTGTACAACAGTGGAGACAGGTGGTCGAGTTGCGCCAAGTTCGCGGCTCGTGAATTGATCTAAGTCGTTGATTGGGATAGGGTAACGCGCGTGCCAACCTATGCGTACAAGGCGGTTGGAGATGGGGGCAAGCCGGTGAGCGGCTCGCTCACGGCGGAGAATCAGCAGGTCGCGCTGCGCCTCTTGGAGGAAAAATCGCTTTTCCCGCTGAATGTCGAGGAGAGCCGCGGGGTCTCGGTTGTCACCGGCAGGCGCAAGGGAATCAAGCTCCGGCACCTGACCACGTTCTATCAGCAGTTGGCCGACCTGCTCAGCGCGGGCGTGCCCATGCTGCGGGCGTTGGATGTCCTTACGGGGCAGGACGGTTCTCCACAGGTATTGCGGCAGGCGCTCAAGGAGGCGCGGGAGGATGTGGCCGGCGGTGCCACGCTGGCGGACGCAATGGAGAAGAACCCGCAGATTTTCAAGCCGCTGCACTGCTCGATGATTCGCGCGGGTGAGCACGGCGGGTTTCTGGAAGACGTGCTGACGCGTCTCGCGGGCTTCGCCGAGAAGCAGGACGAACTCCGCAACAAGCTGATCGGCGCCATGATCTATCCGGCGTTGCTGTTGTTCGTGGGCGTGGTTGTGGTTGTGGTCATCATGGTCCTGGTCGTGCCCAAGCTTCGGGCCCATTTGCCGCCGGAGGCGTTCAACGTCATGACGTATCTGCTGTTCGGCGGGTGCGATTTCCTGGTCGGTTACTACCCGGTGCTGATCGGCGCGGTGATCGCGTTGATCGTCGGTGTGCAGGCTTTCAAGCGGACGGCGACCGGTCGGCGGGCGATATCCATGGTCCAACTCAGGGCGCCGGCGTTCGGTCCCCTGTACACGATGGTGTCGGTGAGCCGGTTCTGCCGGATACTGGGAACACTGCTGCAAAACGGGGTTCCCGTGTTGCAGTCGCTGAAGATCGCCAGGGACTCGGCCGGCAACGATATTCTGGCCGAGAACATCGAACGTGCCACCGAGAGCGTTCGTCGTGGGGAAACGCTTTCGGGACCGTTGGGCGAAAGTGGTCTGTTTCCGGGCGACATTCTGAGCATGATCGCGGTGGCCGAGGAGAGTAACAATCTCGAGAAGGTCCTGGTGCAGATCGCGGAAACCAACGAGACGCGGACGGCACGTGCCATCGACATGACGGTTCGTTTCGTCGAGCCGATGCTTCTGATGATGATGGCGGTGATCGTCGGTGCGATCGCGTTCGCGCTGCTGCTGCCGATCTTGCAGATGGGTGCGACGGGATCCGCGTAGAACGGATGATTTACCACAGAGCACACAGAGGCCACAGAGAGGGAAAAGAGGAGCGACTAGCGACGTCCTGGAGTGATGGACCGAGTACAGGTTCTTACTGCACAATACTCTGTGTTCTCTGTGCCCTCTGTGGTTCAAGCAATCTTGGCGAGTGCATGTTGTGATGGAGAGACCCTGTCTTTGGAACAGATACAAGGAGACGAAACGATGAGAACGAGACAGTTGAGGCGTCGGTCGGGGTTCACCCTGATCGAGGTGCTGATGGTGGCGGCGATCCTGGCGCTGCTTGCCGCGTTTGCCGTGCCGGCGCTAACCGGGGCGGGGCTGAAGGCGAAGATCAACATCGTCAAGGCGACGATCGGGCGTAACGGGTCGATCGCCTCGGGCTTGAAGCGGTTCAACTTCGAAGTCGGCCGGTTACCCGACACCGACGAAGGGCTCGAGGCGCTGTATGAGATCCCGAGCAGCATCGACGAGGATGCCGGTCTGTGGGACGGTCCGTACATGGAAACCCCGCTGGAGCAACTGCGCGATCCGTGGAACAACGAGTTTCAGTACCGGTCGCCCGGAGAGTTCAACGAGAAGAGCTACGACCTCTGGAGCCCGGGTCCCGACGCCAAGGACGGAACCGACGACGACATCGTGAACTGGGTCAAGAAGTAGGGTGACTGGGGGTTTCGCCGGATGGGTTCGGTTGTTCCAAAGCGATGTTCGGCGCCCCGGCGCCGGGCGTACACGCTGATCGAACTGATCTTGGTGCTCAGCTTGCTGGCGCTGATCGTCGCGATGACGCTGCCGAACGTCATTCGCGACATCGAATCGCGTCGCCTGCCGGAATCGGCCCGCCGGGTGCGTTCGATGCTGACGCTGGTGCGGGCCAACGCGATGTACGAGGGCAAGCGTTTCCGCGTCCGGTTCCCGATGGAGGATGAGATCGACAGCGAGGGCAGCCGTCGCCAGCCGCTCATCGAGCGGGAGGACGATCCGTTTCTGGCGCCCGGCGTGTTCAACCGGGTGACTGAACCGTGGGGGCGGGGCGAGACGCTGCTTCGCGACATTCGCTGTGCGGAACTGCGGTTGGGCAAGCCGACGATCGAGATTCTCGAAGAGGAGCTGGCGGTCGAGGAAACGGACGAGCGTTTGGAAGCCATCGCCGAGGATTTCGAAGAGGGGTTTCCGCCGCTGTACATCGAGACCGACGGCACTTGCGAATGGGCCACCTTCCTCGTCACCGACGCGCCGGACGACACCGATCCGGAAGACCTCGAGGAATTCGGGCGTGTCGAAGTGATTATGGACGGGATCACCGGGCTGATCTGGTTGCAGCGACCCTTCTATGAGGAGGAGTTGGACCTGTTCGACGAACACGGTTGGCCTCCGGTGCTGCGTCGCGATTTTCTCCGCAAGAGGCCGCTGACCAAAGAGCAGGTTCTGGAGATTCAGGAAACGAGGGTCCGGCAGTGAGCTATCGGTATCGGAGAGTTCGGACAGGAGCTGCCGGTCGTGTCGCTTCGGGTTACCTGCTGCTGGAAGTGGTCATGTCGGTGACGCTTCTGGTGTTGGGGTTGACCTATATCGGCGCGCAGGTTCAGAAAGCGCGGGCGTCGGCGTACAAGGCCGACGAGCTGACCCGCGTGCTGATGCTGGCCGAGTCGAAGTTGGCCGAGTTGGACACCGGGCTGGTTCCGTACGACGAGGAGGCCGACGACGAGATCGAGGGTGATTTCACGCTTCGATTTCCGCACTATGGCTGGCGGATTCGCGTGCGTGAGACGGCGACCGAGGACTTGTGGGCGATTACGTTGGAGATTCTCGAAGCGCGCCGCGAGTCGCTGGACGACGAGTTCGATCTGGAGAACGCGAAGGTCGTATACGCGGTCCATACGCTTCGCGCGGAACCCGCGGTCATCAACGTCGAGACTGATTTGGGTCTGGACGAGGAGACGATCAACGGGTTGGCCGAGAGCCTCCCGGCCGAGTTGTTTGACCCGCCGTACTTGCCCCCGTCCGCTTTTCAGGGGCTGGATTTCCCGACACTGGTCGAGGTGTTGCCGGCGTTAATATCGCTGTTCGGCGAAAACGCCGACCCCCTGCTGGCATCGCTTCCGCCGGAGTTCCGCGCCATGCTTGATCTGGAAACCGGCCAGCCCGCATCTGAAGGTGGCGCCCGCGACGAACCACTCGGATTGTCGGATGAGGATCTCAACGCGTTCAATATGAACCGAGAGGAGTTCAACCGCGAGTTCGATCAACGGCAGCCGGGTCCGGGCGGAAATGTCGAGCGGAATGAGCAGCCACGCGGTCGCGGGGATCGCAGGCCGCAGAATCAAGGGGGCGTCAGATCGCGCGGTCGGAGGGGATCGAAATGAGGCGGTCGGGCGTGACATTGCTGGAGATCACGCTGGCGACCGCGCTGATGGTCCCGGTGATGGGCCTGCTGTTCTGGTTCTACTCGTCAACGCTCGAGACGCGGGACGCGAGTGCCGAGCGCGTGCGGCGCACGCAGTTGGCCCGTGTGATCGTTGACCGTATCGCTCGCGAGCTGAGGCAGGCCACGGGCTTCTCCGGCGGGTACGGCACCGGGATCTTC
>JAJDDR010000615.1 GCA_029260255.1 Phycisphaerae bacterium | reverse complement strand
GAGACAACTCCCGCACCGGCACGCCGTACAAATGGAATACCCGTCAGCCCTTTCGTTGTTGCCACGCGTCCGGCACCACCCGGACGCACAAACGGCCCGCCACTGCCTTGCAGCGGAATCCGCTCCCGATTCATCGGGACTTCTACTTGGGCCACACTCCCACTCTGCAGCGTTTGAATCACGCGGCTAACCAAGCCGCGCACCGGACACCACGCCGGTAGCTACAGAGCTTCCCGGATTAGCAGCAGTTGTTCACCAATCAGTCACGTCGCTAGGCCGTGTTACCGGCCGGGTCTACGTCGTATGTCCGCGCTTCCGCAACGGCATAGTTTCCCCGCCATCGGCGGGATTTCGGCAGGTAGAAACAAGAAGCTCCCGCTTACCCGTCAACGTAGGTTCTTTGCGGTTCGGCACCGTCTCTGATTGGGATGACCAGCAAGCCCTTGCGGGCCTTTCATGGTTGAGCTTTTTGCGGTCCGCTGTTTGGGCGGATCCCCGAACGGGTCAGGTCCGGTCGCGCGCGTCGCCACGCTGCGAGCTCCCCACGCTGGCCAAGGTTGAACGAGCCTCTCGAGACTTTCACCCGATTTGCCCACTACTACGGTGAGCTTCGGCTCGAACCCCCTGGATAGGATTTGTCGTATACGACCAAACGCACCTACTTCAACTGCTGCGACCTCGGCGATCCGCGTAACACCACGGCTCGTCGAGGCGCGTCTCCGTCGCCCCGATTCAAAATGTCATTTCGCTATCGGATAGAACTGCAGGATTACTTCCTCTTTCGGAGATTACTCTGCAGAGCCTCCGTCGAGCCGGACAAGCGCGTCTCCACGCATCCGGCTCTACGGGTAGCATCGTCGCGACTGGTGAGGTCGCACTCTTAGCCCGGCTGGTGAGGCCAGGTTTACCGAGTGATGCCGCCCATTTGTACGGCGTCACGGCTACGTGTTGACGTTCGTGACGAACACGAGGCTATCGCCTCATCCAAGGAACCTATCGTACTCGCCTGCCAAAGTCACACGCCAGGTGCCACTTATATGGCAGTTTGGTGGAGCAAGCGCGATTGGATAGAACCGGGCATCCAACCGTAACCGTCGCGAATCGAAACATCGCTAATCGTAAACTGCCGTGGATCCTCAAACGCAAAATATGGGGCGTGATACGACAGCAGAACAAGCTCGGCGACTGGCGCCGTAAACGTGTGCACGAGTCCCCGCGTGAGTACAACCACATCGCCGGCCTGCACGACCACCGAGCGTAGCTCGTTACAGCGTGCACCTCTGGGCATGTAATGGAACAGGCCGAACCCATCGGCCACGGCGATGAACCGGTCGGAAAACTCGTGGACATGGAGCGGCAGGTCCACCGTGCCCTCCGAAAAACACAGATACACCAGCGCGTCGTCGTCATCGCGCCAAGCTCCGCCCGAGATCCCCGCGTTGCCCTCGAATCCAGCCTCTACCCGAATCGGGTGGGCTTCGAGTAGTTGATCGGCGAGCACGGAAGGCGACGGCGCCGTCGAACCCACCGCGATCCGCCCCTTCCTGAACACCGGCATCACACCGTCGGCGTCCGAGCCAGCGAGTTCCAGAGCTTGGCGGGCCACCGACATGATGGCCTGCAAGGGGCCAGCGGATTCGCCGGCCCTACCTTCGCACTGCACTTCTCGATTCCCTGCAACACCATCCTCAAATACGGCCCGCATCGCGTTCATCGGGCACCGCCTTTCCGCCTCTCGGCAAGACCGCTCGCACAAGGGCGAGGAACAACCACCGCGCACCGCCCCGGTCCGCCGGGGCATCCAATGTTCGGTACTTGTTTGGTACGCCGAGAAACCGCAAAGTCAAGGTACGAAACCCAAAAAATGCCCCCAGACGCAGGAATCCATGGTGCCACCACCCGCATGACCAGACAGGACAGGATTCACGTGCTGTTGGAGGAATACCGAGCCCTGAACGGACTTCTGACGTTCCGCCTGGGGGCGATGGACCGTCGCTTGCCCGTTGCCGGGGGCACGCTTGGGGCCATTCTCGGCGTGACAACCGCCATGCCCCCGGACACAAAACTGGCGTTTCTGCTCGGCCTGCCCGTGGCGCTCCTCTGGTTAATGCTTTCTACAGTTCAGCACGCCCGGTCCAAGGAAGACCACCTGCGTCGGATTGACGAGATTGAGCGTCTCGTGAACCGGCTTGCAGGCGAGGAATTGCTGGTCTTCCAATCCCGCCACCCGAATAAGCGTCTGACACCGGCCGGCCGATCCGGCTTCGCCACGGTTCTGTCCCTTCTTTCGACATGCTGGATGATGTTGGCGGCCTGCTGCGCCCTGGTCTCGACCCCGCACGGCCTGCTCGGGCTTCCGGGGACCATCGCCTACTGCGGCTACGCCGCCGGTTTTGCCGGGATGATGCTCCACGCCGTCATCCGGCTTCGGCATTACCGCTACCGGCGCCCCCCGGCGGACGGCCGCCCACTTTTTGAGGCATATTCCCAAGACAGGACTTGACCGACGGTCATTTGCATGTTAGCATGTATGCGTACAACACTAAAGGAGACCCCGGTGGCCCGTGCGAACCGACCCAACCAAGAACAACCCATTGGCGACGTGCTCCGGGCTCGCCGCATCGACGAACTACACAAGGGCCTCCGTGAGATGGCCAAGATTCTCGAGATTGCGCCGGCGCACCTGACTGACCTGGAGAAAGGCCGTC
The DNA here is from genome assembly GCA_029260255.1 of Phycisphaerae bacterium. GTDB lineage: Bacteria > Planctomycetota > Phycisphaerae > UBA1845 > UBA1845 > OFTM285. The sequence goes on along the minus strand of JAJDDR010000615.1, from coordinate 7,077 downwards.
GGACCCCGTCGGAGGGCCTCCTCCTGCGTATCGCCAAGGCGTACGGCATCAGCGAAGCCGAACTGCGCTCCGGCTGGAGCCGCGCGGAAGGCATCGTGAGCGAAGTCGCGAACCAAGATTCTCTAACCGCGGAAAAGGTTCCGGAGTTTCTGCGGACGGCCCGTAAGCTCTCGCAGAGTCAGTGGGACAAGCTGATCGCCGAAGCGCGCAAAATGAGCTCCGCCAAGAAGCGAAAGAAGGAGTAAGCGCCGAATGAACGCTCTTCCAAGCAAGCTGCTCGAACCCTGTTGGGGGCGTCGCCAGACAGAGCAACGCGCTTGGACCACGATCATGCGATGCCAGACGAAACTGAAACTCGAAGATATCACGCTTCCTGTTCCCGTGGAAGAATGGATCGAGGGGCCACTTGGCATCCGGCTGGGCTACGAGGATCTTTCTCATCTCGGCGATGACGTTCTGGGTGCCGCGTTCTGTGAGGAGCGCGAGATCATCATTGATGAACAGGTGCTTGCCCACGAGGGGCGTTGCCGGTTTACCTGTGCCCACGAACTTGGCCACGTCATCATGCACGGCCGGGTACGCAAGCAGTTCCATGACACGAAGGCGGACGTCACCTTTTCGCCCGACAGGTACGAACGCCAGGCCGACCGCTTCGCGGCCGCGTTTCTGATGCCCCTACCGCACCTGGAGCGAGTGATCGTTGGCTCGTTTGACGAGTGCCAACTCAAGCGGACGACGTGCATGCATGAGTTGATGCAGGTGACGGCCGAGTCCGAATGGCTCTGGCGTTACCGCGTACTCCCGGCGATCACGCGTGAATTCACGGTGTCGCTGTCGGCGGCGGTGTTCCGCTGTGCCGAGGTTCAGCCGCGAATTCGACACACGAAGCAGTTATTACCTCGCCGGCTGGTGAAACGGTTGCTCCAGCCCGCCGAGGCCCAGGATACGGTCACCGCCGTTCAAGTTGTGGATGGGCGTCCCCAATATCGTGACCTGTTTACCGACACCACGGAGGGTCGCTGATTTTTTTTGACTCGACTGTACGCATGTTAGCGAACGTTATAAGGAGCCAATCATGAGCAACGCAGAGAAACCGATCAAGGAGTTCCGCGCCGGCACCGTCGTCGCGTCCATCTGGGTGAGCAAGACGGCCATCGATGGAAGAAGCACCGCCCAGCATTCGATCCGCGTTCAGAAGCGGTACCGTGATGATCGAACCGGCCAATGGAAGACAACCACTTACTTCCGCCCGGACGAACTGCCCAAGCTATCGCTGGTGGTGTCGCGCGCTTACGAGTTCCTGACGTTGCGCGAGGCCGTCGACACGGCGCCGACACAGAAGCAGGATTGATTGGGGAACGCCATGCTGCATTACGACCTTACTGGCACACGGCTCTTCCACGCGGCTACGCGCAGCGGCCTTCCCGGTGACGCGGAGATGTTCGTAGTCACGGCCGCGCTACTTCTTTACCACGATGCATCCTACGACAGCTTGTCACGGCGTGCCCTCGTATTTGACGAGGCAGATCTCGCCGGCGTTGCCGAGTGCATCGAATACCGTTTGCCTACCTTCGTTCCAGACATTGGAGAAGGGACGCAGCTGCGCAAACGGTTGCGCGACTTCATCGGAATCACCATCGGTTGCGACGTGCCCGTCGCCCGTCGCGCGTCATCGCATCCAACATGAGCCCCGAAACCAACGGCGGCCGGTGGCCGCCCGGACGGCGGCGTGCCTGAAAAGGCTGGAGAACAAAGGCGACGCCCGCCCACTACTGGCGATTGCGGGACGAACCAGCATCTTGACCTGGAGGGTGAGGAATGACCGATCAAACCCGCGACCGCCAACCACACGACCACGGTTGCGCCATGCCCAATGAACGCCCGGCGAACGACACGGTGCGGATCCCGAATCCGGACGCAGCCATTAGCGCTCGCGCAGAGCTTTCAAGTCTGTCTGATCCTTGCTCCTCGGCGGAATTCGCAGCGGTCCTGGGCAAGTCCCCGAAGACGGTGGTGGACTGGTGCCAGGAGCGCGCGTACACTCAACTCCCGTGTTTTCGGCTCGGTAACCGCTGGTACCACCGCGTGCCCGAGTTGATGAGATGGCTCAACGGGATCAAGAGTGGTCATATCAAATTCCGCCGAAGGCCTCGCAACTCCGCGAAGAAAGGGAGGTGAGGCATGGCGAGAAAGGAGAAAAAGAAAGCCAATCGTTGGCTTGAAACCGATCGAGTCGGCAGCGTGACGCTGTACCGGACCGCACGTAGTCCTTATTGGTGGATGTACTGGACGGAGGCAACCGCGCGCGGCGATGACAAGAAACGCAACGGTCGTCCGCGTGAGTCTATCAAGAGCACGCGGGAAACCGACCTGCGTCTGGCCCGAGTCGTTGCGGGGCAGAAGAACGAAGATCTCTTCGCTCAGCAACGATATCCGGAGTTGGAGAAGCCGGCGGATAAACCCATTCCGTTCCGGCCGCTCATTGCTGCGTTCGTCGAGTATCTCGAGAAGCTCGGTCGAAGTCACGAGTACATTCGCAAGATCAAGAGCCACCTGACGTGCCTCGCTGACTGGATGAAGGCACGTCGCCTGACGAAGCTGCAGGACATTACCCCGCTGCTTCTTCAGCGGTTCTCGATTCACCTGCAGGACGAGCGCGAGCTCACGAACGCTACGGTGAATCACTTCGTGACGTCGATCCACAACTTCTACGGGTTTGCCGCCTTCAAGCGCCAGCTTGTGAGCGGCACGAACCCGGCGAAGACAGGACGCCAGGCGGTTCTCGACAAGCTCCCGACACGGAGGCTACCGCCACCGACGATCTATCCCGACCAAATCAACGCGGTCATTGGGACTGCGCTTGAGGCCGGGGACTCTCAGGTCGTCAATCTGGTCGTGTTTGTGTGCGAAGGCGGCTTCCGATTTCAGGAGCTCCAGTTCCTTCAGGTTGGCGACATCGACTTGAAGCAGCGAGAGATTGTGTTGGATACGAAGCGGCCCGAGCCGTGTCGTGTCCGTCCCGAGCTGCGAAGGCGATGTTTGACGCCAGAGGGATACTGGATGCCAAAGAGCGCTGCGGGTCGCCGAGTGCTGCACATTACGGACCGCTTGGCGAAGGTGATCGCGACCATGGGGCTTGGCGAAGTAACGGACTGGGTCTTCATGAACCAGGCCGGTGGCCAGGTCGCCGGGAACAAGACGCTTCTACGTCTGAAGGGTTACGCGCTCAAAGCCGGCGTTCTTGTGGAGCCGCATCCGAAAACGGGCGAGCCGTGGTCGCTGCTCCGCTGGCATTGGCTGCGGCACTATCACCGGACTCGGGCTCACGTGAGCAAGATTCGGCGCGAGGTGTCGAAGCTGGCCATGGGCCACGCGGCCGATGGCATCCACGACCACTATCGGGGCGTGGACGCCTTTGCGTTCCACGAAGAGTACGCGAAGTTCGACAGCGGCCTGGACGACGACTTGATCGGGACATGTTAGGGGCTTGGCAACCCCATTCTATCGGGTACTCATCGGGTACTCGTTTTTTCGAGTTGTAAGTCCTTGTCAGTAAAGGACTTACAAATGGAGGCGGGGGGAATCGAATTCCGTGTCCCCCTGTTTCGTAAGTGCTTATTTGACAACAACTTAACTCATAACCTCCGGTAGGTGCTGCGGTTACGAATAGACTCAACAAGACCACTCTTGACCGTTGCAGCCGTTTGTAGACCGCGTTTACTGGGGACTGACTGGGGACACATCGCATCCTGGTGGAATCGCAATGCCGTCCGCACGCGGCTCTTGCGTCGGGACGTAGCAATTGATCCTACATGACATCCTTCCATGAAAATCCGTCGTCCCGCAGTATAATCTGTACGCCGCCACGGAGGATAGGGCAACGCTGGGAAGCGACCCGAGCGCCGCGGCGGTGTGAGCTCCGGACCTGCTGACTACTGGAGCTGCTCGGATTGAGACATGAAGCTTCTTACATACGGGCGAACAAGCATAAACGCCGCCACGCCGATGACGACAGTGAACAGCGCAACGGCGATCGGTATTCTGCGCGCCGCAGCGCGACATTCTTCAAATGAGGGTGGCCGTTGTCGGGGAGGTACATCTTGCCTTTGCCGAGCGTCCATCCACGCGTGGGCCGATGCGAGGGCACCTGCCCAAATCGGCGCTGCTATGACCAAGCTGAAAGCACTATCCGCGTCCACGACGTAAACCCCCGCCACGGCAACCTCGAAAGAGAGGCGTGTTTGCGTACGAAACGCCTATACTCTCCGCCGAGATCGCCCGTGCAGCACAGTCCGCCCGGCGGCGCTCCATGTTGTACTGATGAAGCAGTCTGAGGGCCGCCAGCCGTGTCACGGGCGTCATCCCAGCACCTGCTGCATTGCCCCGACGAAGTTGTCAATCCGGATCGGTGGGGTAAGCATGGCATAGCGCCGGGAAGCGAGCCACGGATCGTTGGCGTCTATCTTCCCTTTGGCCACGATTAGCACGACAGGTGTGTCTTCAGCGGCTTCAGGTTCTTCGGCTGCATCAAACTTCGCGGTAAGTTGCGAGAACTCGTCTGCGTCCCGAAGATAAACCACACCCAGACCGGGTGGCATGTCGTCTGAGCCCGAGGTTATCTGCTCACAGAACATGCGATACACGTCAACGTCCGGCTCGGCGCTGATGCAGAGTGGGCGTACTTCCGTCGCGAGTCGCTCCTTCACCTGCAACGCGAAATCCGGCCAATCGTCGTCGCCGGTCCGGGCGAGCATCGTGAACTTCAGGTCGCGAGTTTCGTCTCGTATGGTCTCTGTGAGTCCAGAGATCATCGAGGGCTTCAACTGCAACGCCTCGACGAGGTCGTCGATGGGATAGAGAACGTCGTTACCGCTGCTGCCCAGGAGAAGCGCGTGCGCAAGGCGGTTGGCGAGCGCCACGTTGGCGGCCGCATCGAAATGCTCTGGGCCGAGGCGCTTCAAGTTGCCTACGGATTGATGGTGATTCACTACCGCGGCAGTGAAGTCGCGCGGAAATTGCCAGTGCTCAAGCGCTTTTTCCAAGATCTCGCAATGATCGACGAGAACAACCTTGGGTTCAACCGCTTCAAGAGGAAGGGCTAGTTGCTCGGCGAAGTCCCAGACACAGCCATACTGGTCCGAGACGTGGTCAAGAAGGATCAAGCGCCCCACGTCGTGAACCATACCCCAAAGAAAGCTATCATCGACCTTACCGGGTTGGCGCTGTTTCGCCACGGCAGATGCGATCAGACCGCACGCGATAGAATGCTCCCAAAACAGGCGTGCATCTACGTGCTTTCCGGCGCCGCCTTCGTACCGCTGAAGCACGCCCAGTGTCATGACCATGGAGCGTACCTCCTTTATTCCGATGCGCTGGATCGCCTCCTTGACACCGCTGACGGGACGACCTCGCGAATAAGCCGAGCTGTTGGCCAGCTTCAGAATGCGGATGGACAACGCCTGATCGTTCTTGACGGCTTTGGCGACGTCGTCTGCGGAACACCCGGCGTTGCTCGTTACTGATATGACGTTCTGAACGATCGGCCCAAGGGGCCGCAATTCCAGGCCTTCGTTCACTAGCTTGAATAACTCTGCTTTGGTGATGGCAGGGGCCAGATCCTCAAGCGATTCAACGTTCGTCATGGAGGACGCGACAGCGGCTGGCAGCGGAGCAGATTGTTCGTTTGACACCGTTTTGTTCTTCGGCCTAGAGCGAGTTACCGTGCGTGTCGCTACGGGCGATTCATCGGACGCCTGCTCGGCGCGAGCCCTCCATTGGGCGTAGCCATCCTGAGCGGAAGATTCTTCCGTTACCACAGACGCGGCGGTTACAGGCTCGCCACCGAGACACGCGGCAACGCGCTCGAACAATTCATCGATCGAGAACTGTGACTTCAGCAAGTACCCTTGCACTCGGCGTTCCGCGGCGGCGATGATGTTTTCTCGTTCGGCCCGTTCCGTGAGCATGATGACTGGAATATCCTTTAGCTCCGGATTGCGACGCATGGTTCCCAAAACGGCGAAGCCGTCCAACTCGGGCATATTGACATCAAGCAACACGAGGTCAGGGCGGCCCTCCCGCATGCGCGAAAGTGCCTGAGCCCCATCGGCTGCACATACCACGTCGTAGCCGTTGCCGCGTAGGGCCTCAGCGATGGGCTCGCGAACGATTGCGTTGTCCTCTACGACCAAGATCGTACTCATAGTTTCATGCTCCGACGGAATCTTCGTACCCGCTGCAACCGCATCGCCTCATACCGCGACTGCTTCAGCGTCGACAAAGCTGCGCCCGGTAGAAAGGAAATCCTGTTCATGCTCGACAAACGCTTCCACGATAGCCGGGTCGAAGTGCCTGCCGGCTTCTTCGTCGATCATGCTTCGAGCTACGTCGTGAGTGAACGCCGCCTTGTAGACACGTTTGGAGATCAGGGCATCGTACACGTCGGCCAGAGCAACGATCCGGCCGCACAGCGGGATGTCCTCTCCCGCCAGTCCCGCTGGATACCCGCTTCCATCGAACCGTTCGTGGTGTGTCAGAGCGATGTCCCGTGCTAGTCGCAAGTATGCCACACCAGGATACTGGCGCGCCGCGGCGTCGAGTGTCTCCGCACCGATCGTGGCGTGCGTCTTCATGATGTCGAATTCTCTATCACTAAGCCGCCCGGGTTTGAGAAGCACAGTGTCAGGTATACCGACCTTGCCGATGTCGTGCAGCGGACTGGTCAGATAGATGAGCTGCGCATAGTCGCCGTCTGTCTGATTGCCGTGTCGGCCGCGATCGACGACGTGCCGCGCGATGATCCGAGAGTACGTTCGCATTCGTTCCAAATGCTCGCCGGTTTCGGGGTCACGAGACTCAGCGAGCTTGGCCATGGCGAAGATCGCCACGTCGCGGGTTTCCATGGGCAGGATTCGCTCGCCTGTGCGTACGCGAACCGTAAGTTCGGCGGGATCGAAAGGCTTCGTCATGAAATCGTCCGCGCCCGCGGAAAGCCCCGCAACGACATCCTCCTGCCTGGCGTGGCTGGTGAGAAGAATCACGTAGGTGTAGCCTGGTAACCCACTTCCGCGGATTTCC
>JAJDDR010000614.1 GCA_029260255.1 Phycisphaerae bacterium | reverse complement strand
CGCTACACACTGCCCGAGTCCGCCGTAGCAGTCGCTGGCACGTCGAAGACTCTCCTTGTCACATTGCGGCGCCTGTGTATACTCCCGCGGGTCGAATCGGGCATTGCCGATGAGAACATCACATTAGGAATGAAGCAACGGGCGAACACTTCGACCATCGGTCAGCTGCCGCTGCGGGTGTCCTGTCGCGGCGCGATCGGAGCGACGGCAATGGGTAACAAGAGACCAAGCGGGCGGTCGCGACGCCTCTGCTCAAACGCCGCGGTCACCCCGGCTCGCCGAGTCGGTCAGCCCGACGGGCCGCGCGGGGCGGCACCGCTGGTCATGGTGATTGCGAGTCTCTACGTACTCTGGGTGATCGTCGTTCCGCCGGGATGGGTGACGCCCGAGATTCGGCGAATCTGGCGGACGCCGCAACTCGCCGTGCATCGGTTCGTCGGTGTCCTTTATGACGCGATCGGACTCGACGCGCCGTCGCTTCAGTCGCGGGCGGCGGGGTTCTATGTCGTGGCCGCGGTCATCGTGCCGCTGATCGTCGTCACCCTGCTGGGACGCGGTCGGCTGACGGACCTGGGCTGGCGACGTCCGAACCGCCTGCTCTTGAGAATCCTGGGGTGCAGCTTCGTCATATCGATCCCGTTTCTGTACTGGATGGTGGGAAGTCGCGGATTCCTGGCTTACTACGAGCCGTATCTCGAAGCGGGTTTGCCCAGACTGACATTGTACTATCTCGTCGTGCTGTTTTGTGAGCACTCCCTCATGGAAGGCACGATGCTGGGGGTCTTCCGTCGCGGGCACCGCTGGCCTGCTCCGGCGCGCGTCGTGTCGCACGCGACCTCCCCGGTCCGCCGCGCCCTCCAGTGGATCGGAGTCGCACAACCGACGAGAGGCGCCACCGGGCACCAACGGCTCACGCGATGGCTGGGGCTACACGACGGCTGCCTGGGCGCTCTGCTTTTGTCGGGCGTGCTCTTCGGAATGGTGCACTGGGGAAAGAACGGTCGCGAGTTTCTGCTGTCGTTCCCGGGCGGAGTCTTCCTGGCCTACTTTGCCTATCGCTGCAATTCGTGGCACGCGCCGTACCTGTTGCACGTGTCCACCGTCGCGGCGGCCGGGCTAATGATGTTCGCGCTGCGCGGGTAGCGAATCACCGGGCACACGAATCGCGCGGCTGTGTGCCGAGAGCCGGCAACCCATCAACCGCGGCGGCGGAATCGACTGACGAAGAGGGCGTTCTCTGGCTTTCAGAGCGGTTTCCTTTTCATCTCCATGTCCGCCTGCGGAGGACCGCAGCCTAACCGGAGTCGGGACAACCGGCCTAATGCGAGGCCCACTCAATTCGCACAACTGCAACGAAGTCTTCCGAGCCCTGCAGCTCCGCCGCCTCGACATCTGCCCTCACCCAAGTTGTCGGCTGCTGTCGAGACCGGCGACCCAGCAAAAGGTCTCCTGTGAGATACCGGAACCGAGGCGAAGCCCCCCCCGAGGTCATGCGAACATCTACCCAACAAACCAACTCCAGCCATGGATCAAGAAACGGGGTGAAGGTCAATTCCCAATGCGCGCCGACTTCTGCACCACGTGCAGCGCCTTCAACACGTCCCGCAGTTCCGCCACGCCAACCACACGACGACTGTCCCGATGCTCCACGACGGCGATCACGCCCACGTCCGCCGCGGTCAGCACGTCCAGCGCCTCGGTCAACGGCATATCCATCGGGGCGATTGCCGCGTCCGCGTCCGCGAGGTCCACCGCAGTGACGAGATCGCGGACCGTCGGATCGTAGATCATGTTACGAATGTCGGAGAAGTGAATCACGCCCGCAAAGTCGCCATCCTCGGTGACGACCGGAAAGTGGCTGTACGTCGAGCGCTCAATCAGATGCAACACTTCGTCGAAAGCCGCGGCGGCCGGAATGAGCTGCACATTGGTTCGCATAACGTGCTTCACCGACGCCGGCTCGGTCGCGCCGCGCGACGCCGTCGCGACCGGTCGAAACAACCGAACCAACGACTGCAACGTCATGCGAACGATCGAGGCCCCCTCTGTCGCAGAGCCGACGCGACGCAGCAGAGAAATCGCCTTGACCTCACCGCCGTAAACGACGCAACGCTTCACGAACAACGGACCGATCATCTCGAACAGCACCACGCTGCCCAGGACAACCGTCGAGAATCGGCGCGCCAACTCGCTGTCCCAGTTCCGCTCCACGAAAGACGCCAACCCGATGACCACCGCCGCTTGACACAGCAACGCGCTTCCCAGTCGACCGTCGACGCCCACCGGCGCTTTGGCCCACGCGAGCCCCAGTTTGCAACCGACCGATTTGCCGAAGAACCGGCACAGCACGTACATCCCACCGATCCAACCCATGTCCGCCAGATCGCTAATGTGCAGCCCGTAGCCCGCAATCACGAAGAAGCCGGCGAGAATCGGCGCGCCCACCGAACGCAGCGCGTCCGTGAGCTTCTGCGGATCGACGCCGACGTTCGCAAACACGGCCCCGGTCACCACCGCCGTCAGGAGGAAGTTGTACGCAAGTCCGTACGCGTCGATCAGCCACTTTTCTCCAGAGCCGAGCAGCAGAAACATGGCAAAGAAGACCACCACCGTCTCCCCGACCGGAAGCTTCGCGTGGAGAATGCTCAGCAGCGTCCCGCACAGCAACCCGAGCCCCACGCTGCCGAAAACCGTCGTCGCCAGCGCGGCGACCACGTGGTGCGCGACCGGAGCCGAACTCTGAATGACTCCAAACGCCGTCAGAATCAGAAACGTCACATGAAACAGCACGATGCAGACGACGTTGTTCACGCCGGTGAGACCCAGAATGGTGTCGGTGATGCTCCCCTTCGCCTCGTACTCCTGCAAGACAAACAGCGTGGCGGCCGGCGCCGTCGCGATCGCGGCCATTGCCAGAAGCACACACAAAGCAATGTTCTCCCCCGCCCCGTACTCGCGCTGCGTGACCACGGCGAACAGCGTGCATCCCGAGAAGACCATGATGGCCGTCAGAGCAGTCTCGAACGCGCTGATTCGCAAGATACTCGCACCGGCGGATCGAAGCCGGGAACGCTCGAACACGCCGCCAATGGTGAAGAGAATCAGCCCGAGCGCCAGGTCCTTGATCGCCGTCAGCGGTTCAGCCGCCGCCCGAAGTGCCCGCGCCGACTCCCCGTCCTCCCCCCCGCCGGCCAGCGCGCCGAGCGCGACGTGCAGCACCACGCCGGCCAGCAGGAACCCGACGACCCGCGGGACGCGGACCGCCCGGGCCAGGTATCCCCCGATCAGCGCGGCCGCGAGCATGAGCCCGAACAGCAGTTCGGGGCTCGGAATCAGCGCGACCGCTGGCGGAGCACTGACCGCCGAAATGCCAACGTGTATCTCCATCCGCAGAGTCCACCTTCCGACCCATCAAACCGCACCAACCCTCGGTATTGGACGCGCGGAGTCGCTGGAAGGCAAGGGTAACATCCCTCCAACAAACGGCCGAAAACTCCCGCAAACCCCTTATCCGGAACTCGCGTAACTGGCTGGCAATTCATGGTTTACAGGCATCCCGCGAGATGTCAATAGTAAGCATTCAGTGAACCCGTGTTCGCATCCGGGGCGTCGCGTGGATTCCATGGCGGGGGCTGAACACGCACCGGCGGAGCCGGTATGTTCGCCAACTCCTTCTGGGTTCGGCTCTTGATGGAGAAGTTCCTCTTCCAGCGGCCACTTCATGGGGTTCGCAAGGTATTTGGCTTTGGAAGGGCTTTGTGTTTCTCAGGGAACCGTCACTGGCGGGTTGCGGCGAATCGGAGAACTGCTCGAGCCGATCTACGCGCGAATCCTGGAGCGTAGCCGCATCGCCAGCCACTGGAAGATGCAGGACCGCTACGGGTATGGCCCCGTCCTGCTCGAAACCTTCGTCGAGGGCGATCGGTTTCAGGGCACCTGCTCCCGCGCGGCCAATTGGATCTACGTCGGAGAAACGCAAGGGCGAGGCAAGCTCGACCGCCGCCACCGCCACCCATTACGGGTCGCCGCTAAACGATCCGCGCCATGCAACGTCGCGCGCCGCAACGTAGCAAACGACGCTTGCCACAGCGCTACTTCGCCTTCGACGCCGTCTTCAACTCGGCGAGTTCCCGATCGAACGCCGTGGCGGTGTCGGC
>JAJDDR010000613.1 GCA_029260255.1 Phycisphaerae bacterium | reverse complement strand
CGAGAAGGTGTACGTCTGGTCGAGCTGTGCGCGCTCCTCGCCGTTCTTGCCCGGGGTGAGGGCGCTCACCGTTTGGGTCAGCGCCCCGTTGAACACCACCCCGCCGGCCGAGCAGCGAAACGTGCTGGACGTCGTCAGCGGGAGACCAGTGGTGGTGTTCGGGCTGCCGATGACGCAATCAAAGGTGGGATCCGGGTAGGTGGTCACAATGCCCCCGTGCGACGACAGCGCGATGCGGTGCGTGCCGTTTCCGACGCCGCTCGGGTCGATGAACAGGTAGATGTTCGTCGAGAACGTCGGAAACTCCTCGCCGAGTTCGCCTTCGTTCGGGTCGGGGCTCGGATTGAACAGGTCCAGCCACTGCGGGCCGCCGCCAAACGCATCACCGAACGAGCCCCAGTCGTCCACGGTGACGTTCAGGTGCCCGTCGCCGACAACGCCGGTATCGAGCGTCACCGGTGCCGCCTGTACACCGGCGGACACCAGCCCGACGATGGCAATGGCCAAGCCCGCGACGCCCAGCGCCTGCCGCAAGCATGGTTGTTTCGCATACGAATTGTGCATCAATACATCCTCCTTCAGTTCCTCAAAGCATCGCCCGCACACACCCGTGTGACGGCCGTTGCGACCACACAGAACCCCGCCCGCACCTGCGGCGGTGCCCCCGTCAATCAGTTATTGGTCTCGCTCGCTACCACTGCGAGCGAGGATCAACAGATGAACGACCAACGCGACGATCGCGCCGGAAGCCACTATACCAAGCGTATCCGTGACCGAGAGCGGCCGAAACACCACACGAGTCAGTCCGATGCCGACCAACGCGAGCGCCTCGATCACGATCAGCGTCTTCACATAGAGCGACCAGTCCACCAACGCGGGGGGCTGATGGCCCGCACCCAGCGGGGAAGTTTCCAGTATCGCCTGCGCCTGAACCACCGGGCGCCGCCACACCAAGTAGGCCACCCCCAGCGCCGCCAGAAGCAGCATGGCGAACAGCTTGCCCCAAAACGTGAAACTCGGAACCTCGAGGGCACCGTGCGGGACCATCTGGCGCGGCGTCTCGTCCAGAAAGTACGCCGACGACGCAAGCACCGCCGCCGTCACGCTGCCGAGAAGCCAAAACCCGCGTTTCACCATTTCGGTTCGCTCGTTTATCAGCGTTCTTTTCCGCGGCGGGTCAACCACAGACCCTGACCACAGCACCTACTGCTGTCGCAATCCGTGTGCCAACCGAACGCCGCGATCAGCCCGGCGTCTGCCGTCCGCCCAGACCGCGCCTTAATCCCTTGGGCGAAATGGGTTACGACCACATTCCCCGGCGCCGGCCGATGCCCGGATCAGCACGTACTCCGCCGGACGCACTGAGTTGTCCAAAACTCGGGCGCGCTGCTGTCCGGAATCTGGACACCTCTGTCTACCGCGCAGGCGCCGAGCGTAACACGCCGCGCGGCGAATAGTCGGACTCGCAGGCCCTATCGGACACACGGTCCACCGTTTCCGCAGACCGTGCGGCCGTCCCGCGCACACGAAAAGCGGCGCGGTCGCTCCGTGGAGGGGCCGCGCCGCGTGATATCCGCGTGCGAGCGGGTCAGCTCGCCTGGACGGCCGGCTCGATGCGTGAGCGGACCACGAGATACACGCCCCCCGCCACCACAACCAGCAGCAGGAATCCCTTGCCCGCGATGGACAACGACGGAATCGGCTCGAACGGGCACCTTCCGTCCGCGCCGTCATTCCAAATGCCGTTTCCGAACGGTCCGAACGCCCCCGTTCCGCATGCCAAGCCCGGGTTGCTTTGCGACCCCCACGCTCGTATCCCGTTGGCCCGCACAACGTTGTCCACATCGAGGATCAGGTCAACCGAGCCGTTGACTCGCGTTCGAATCTGCCCGAACGTCGAATCCTGCTCAACGAGGTTCCCGCCATCGAACTTGAAAATCGCGATGTCGTTGTTGGACCAGTCCTCGCAGAAGGAGACGGTGAAGCCCACAGGCGGAGTTATGTCGGTGATGTCCTCGCAGCCGGCCGGTGCATTGCCTCTGGCAATCGCCATGTAGAACGTGGTGAGCGCGCCGAACCCAGGCGTGTTCCTGTTCCGAACGCGGTACTTGAACTGGCAACAACTGGTGTCCACGTCGGGCGGATGGATGAGATCCAACGCTATCGACGGAGGAAGCTGCCCGCCACCTCCGGAGAAGAATCCCTGGCATTGCGCAACGTCGTACTCGGTGAAATCGTCTACGGTGTACGGTTCGCCAATGGTCCCCTGCAACGCCACGGTATCGCCGGGTGGTGCGACCTGCCAACAGAAGAAGCAGTCATTGAAATCGTAGTTGCTCGAAATCTCCACATGGTAGAATAACCCGCCCTCAATCTGCACCGCCTCGGGAAACGTCGCTTCCATCTCCAGCACAGAGAGCGGGCCGATTCCCGTGCCAACATCCGCGCCGGTGTCAATGCGCGTCACGGCGGGCAGTTCCACGAACTCGGCAACCAGGTCGCCGGGAAAGCCGTTGCCGTCGTCCAGATAGTACCGGATCGTCCACTTGTCGTTCACGGGCGGCGCCGTGTCGATGCCGCAATCACCCGCCGGAGCCGCGGTCTGCGCGAAGAACCCCCACCACTTCATCGTCGCAATCTCACCCGACGTAACCGTGCTGAACCGCTCGGCAATCTGCAGGCCGGCACCGGCCGTCGCATCAGCGAACCCGCAGACCGTCCCACCGACGGCGTCGTTGTCCGGATTCTCCTGACACGATGTCGGCGTCTCCCCGACTTCAGCCGCCGGGTTGTAGTCGGGCGTGCTGCCGTCGCTTAGAATCACGTTCGCTGATTGCGCCAGACCGGGCACGGCCGCGCCCACCACGATGCACATCGCCGCGATTGCGGCCGTCACATTTGCGGGCTTAAGAACTAGCAACATCCTTCGTCCTTTCCTCCGTTTCGGTAGCTTCAGTCTCACCGGTGCAACCGTCTTCTGATCTTACCGGACCCCCGAGAATCCCACTGGCCGAACAGAAGCTTGAAATCCCCGTGGGACACCCTGCCTCCAGGCAGCCGGTCCGAACACACACCCGGAGCGCGGCATCTGCCACCATCATAGTGACAGATCCGGTGCCGTGGCTTGCATGAAATCGTCACTCCGACAACGGATCATCCACTCGTTTCTAAGTCTCTGAGAATAACGGTGTTATGCGACGCTAGTGCTTGAACCGAAAGCGGTCGCATCCCGAAAGCGCCGGTCTCACTCGATTGCCGTCCCACAACCGGGCGCGAAGGTGTCCAACTTCCGGGCGCTTGCGTTCGCCGTCTGCGCGCGGTCCGGCGGTCAACGCAATACGCGATCACCCATCCTGACCGTGCATGCCGTACTTCTTCAAGAGCGCGTACAGCGTCGATCTCGAGATATCCAGCGACTGCGCCGTCTTGGTGATGTTGCCGCCGCAACCCGCCAACCGATCGGCCACCACCTCACGCGTCCAGGCGTCGAGCAACTGCTGATACGTCGCGTCGGCTTTGGGTGTCGGCTCTGGGGACGGCGCGACCCTGTCGGACAGCAGCTCCTCAGAAAGGTGCTCCGGCTCGATCACCGCGCCAGTGTCGGCCATCGCGACGATCTGCTCGACCTCGCCGCGGAGCTGCCGCACATTGCCCGGCCAATCGCACTCCAGCAGGACACGCTCCGTTGCGGGTGCCAAGCGCACGTCTTGCTTGTCGGCGGCGCGGGAGAAGTACTCGAGAAAGTGATCGACGAGCGGCTTGATGTCGTCCCGCCGGTCGCGCAGGGGCGGAATGCGGCAGGTGATGACCTTCACGCGGTAGTAGAGATCCTCGCGAAAGTCCCTCGAGCGGACCAACTCAACCAAGTCCGCGTTGGTCGCCGCCACGACTCGGACATCGACCGGTCTCTCTTCCGAAGCACCGACGCGCGTCACGATGCGCTCTTGAAGCACGCGGAGCACCTTGATCTGCATGGTCGGGCTCATCGCGCCGATCTCATCGAGAAAGACCGTCCCGCGCGACGCGGCTTCGAATACGCCGGCGCGATCGGAGACCGCCCCGGTGTACGCACCGCGCTTGTGCCCGAACAGTTCCGAAGCCAACAGGCTGTCGGTATAGGCTCCGCAGTTGACGGCCACGAACGGACCCGCATGTCTTGGGCTCTTGCGATGGATGGTCCGGGCGATGAGTTCCTTACCCGTTCCGGTTTCCCCTTGTATGAGCACGGTCGCCTCCGAACCGGCCGCGCGAGTCACGAGATCGAGCAACCGCCGCATCTCCGCACTCTCGGCGACGAACTGCGGCTCTTCGGATCGCGTTGCCCGGTCTGAAGTCTGCATGCTTCTGTTTATAGGCCAATGTTTGCGGGCGGTCCACGCGATTCTCGCGGGTCCGCGAATAGGGGTGTGACCGGCGATTGTGGCATGCCATCGGTTGCGGCGGGCGGAAACGGGCGTATCCCCTCGTCCGATACTGCCACAAGCAATGGCTACACCCATCGCGAAGGGTCCGGGGGAACGGTGTCCTTCCGGCAAGGGTGTATGACGCGATTTGACCGGGCCGGTATCGTCGGCCATCGACCGATGGTGGTCGGGAGGACGGCTGATGAAATCCATGAAGAGGCAGGCGATTCCTGCCCGGCTTGAGGCGGGGCGGCGA